>NZ_JBFTPZ010000058.1:0-38555 GCF_056398745.1 Paenibacillus sp. 01T424
GATGCTTATTGAGCGAATTCGGCGTATGCGGAAGGTAGAAAAGAGGCTGTAAGCACGTATGTGTTCTTACAGCGAGAAACTAGCTATGGTTACTGGTCTGTAAGCACACATAGGTGCTTATTGAGCGAATTCGGCGTATGCGGAAGGTAAAAAAGAGGCTGTAAGCACGTATGTGTTCTTACAGCCGAGAAGTAGCTATGGTTACTGGTCTGTAAGCACACATAGGTGCTTATTGAACGAATTCGACGTATGCGGCGGGTAGGCAGGAGACTGTAAGCACGTATGTGTTCTTACAGCGAGAAACTAGCTAAGGTTACTGGTCTGTAAGCACGTATATGTGCTTATTGAGCGAAATCGGCGCATGCGGCGGGTAGAAAAGAGGCTGTAAGCACGTATGTGTTCTTACAGCGAGAAACTAGCTAAGGTTACTGGTCTGTAAGCACACATAGGTGCTTATTGAGCGAATTCGGCGCATGCGGCGGGTAGAAAAGAGGCTGTAAGCACGTATGTGTTCTTACAGCCGAGAAGTAGCTATGGTTACTGGTCTGTAAGCACAAATAGGTGTTTATTGTGTTACATGGACGTGTGAATCAACCCCCAAAAAAAGGGCAGTCCGCGATTGGACTGCCCTAAGGAAACAAGGTTAGTGGTTGCTTGCTGTTTGCTCCAAAATCACATAGCCGTAAGCAGGCAATGTGAATTGAAGTTTACCGTCGTTGCTGCTTGCAACGGAAGAGCTTACTGCATATTTGCTAGTGTTTGATAACAATACAGACCAAGTCGATGAGCCGTTATCGGTGATGACAGCTGTTGCAACCGATCTAGCATCGGCCTTAGCATTTTCGATCGAGGCAGCCACTGGGGATGCAGAAGTCTCGCTTACAGCAGTTGCAGCTGCAGCTGCTGGTTTCGCAAAGCCTCTAAAAGCAACAGCATGAGGAGCAGCGTTGCAATCAGTCGGCTGAGCTTCAATTACGAAGCTCAGATCAGCCGCTTCGCCGCGAGCATTCATCGCGATAAGAAGCCGTTGGCTGCCTTCACGACGCTCATAGACCAAGGTGCCATCTGCTGCGCCAACGTGCACGAAGCGAATATCAGCGCTGCGAAGCGCGCTGTACTTGTGGCGCAGTCCGATTGCGTCGGTATAGAACGTGAGCAACTCACGGTTTTGCTCCTCTGGGTCCCACACCATGCATTTGCGGCAGCCTGGATCGCCAGCGCCATTGATGCCTACCTCATCGCCATAATAAATACATGGGGTTCCAGGGAAGGTCAGCTGGAAGAGCGAAGAAAGTTTCATCGCATCCGTATTATCCTCGCAGATCGTAAGCAGACGAGGCGTATCATGGCTATCGAGCAGGTTGAAAGCCGATTCTGTTACTTGCTGCGGATATGCTGCAAGCTGCGCTCCAATCGCATTAGCGAAGTCAGAGGCATCAATCGTTTGATAAGCAAAGAAATCAAGAACTGCATTCGTGAAAGGGTAGTTCATAACCGCATCGAATTGATCACCCTGCAGCCACATCATTGAATCATGCCAAATCTCGCCCAAAATATAAGCGTCTTTATTCACTGCTTTTACCGTCTGACGGAACTCACGCCAAAACTGATGATCAACCTCATTGGCAACATCCAATCTCCAGCCGTCGATTCCGATCTCCTCGATCCAGTAGCGAGCTACCTCGAACAAATATTGCTTCACCTCAGGATGCTCGGTGTTCAGCTTCGGCATAAGCGGCTCAAATGCGAAGGTCTCGTACGTCGGAACGCCGTCCACCACTTGCAGCGGCCATTCCCGAACATAGAACCAATCCGCATATTTTGACTGCTGTCCGTTTTTCTGAGCATCGACAAATGGAGGGAAGGTTTTGCCTGAGTGATTGAATACCGCATCAAGCAAGACACGAATGCCGCGGGCATGGCAGGCATCAACCAATTCCTTCAACTTCTCATTTGTGCCAAAATGCGGATCAACCTTCATGTAGTCTTGTGTATCATATTTGTGATTGGTCGTTGCTTCGAACAGCGGTGTGAAATATACCGCATTAATGCCAAGTGCTGAAATATGATCCAAGTGATCAATTACACCCTGGAGGTCACCGCCAAAAAAGTTTTTTGGCGTAGGCTCGCCGCCCCAAGGCAGCACATTTTCAGGATTGATCGAAGGATCGCCATTCGCGAAGCGTTCAGGGAATATTTGATAAAAGACAGCGTCCTTCACCCAAGCTGGCGGCTCAAATACATCGATTGGATTAATATATGGGAAATCAAAAAATGAATTTGAGTTGTCAGGAAGTGTAAGCTCGATACCTTTATCCGAGAAAATAATCGCCTCATCTCCGCTTATTAAGCGGAACGCATAACGCAGCCTCCGAAAAGGAGGGATAACGGAGGTTTCCCAATAATCGAATCGTGCATCCGAAGTGAAAATATGCATAGGGACCGTTGTGATCGTTTGATCCCACGCGTACTTGTCGCCAACGATTGCTTCAACTACAGCAACATCGTCTTTTTTGGTACGCAAGCGGAGGTGCAGCGTTTTTCCGTCGTAGGCGTAAGCCCAGTTTTGCTTCGGTCTGTGATAAACAGCTTCTAATAACATGATTATCGCTCCTTCATGGATGATGTGAGAAAAGATATGGAAACACGAAAAAAGGCACAACCTCTCTGCTCATAATAAGCCGAGGTTGTACCTTCTCCCATAACACGTTCAGGCGCCGCTCACGCGAAGCATATTGCGAACAAATGGTTGCGGTAGCATTGCCTTTCTATTGTAAATCTCAACACTTTTATTATACATAATTTGCACGTATTGTACTAGTCTAGTTTTGAAAAAAAATTATGCATTAACCGCTTCATGCGCTAGTGATTCCAAGTAGCGCTCRCAATCCAGAGCAGCCATACAGCCGCTTCCAGCAGCGGTAATCGCTTGGCGGTAATTACGGTCTTGAACATCGCCGCAAGCGTATACGCCTGGGATGTTCGTCTCGGAAGTGCCCGGCTTCACAATAATGTAGCCTTGCTCATCGGTGTCGATTTGACCGCCAAGGAAGCCAGTGTTAGGCGTGTGGCCGATCGTAATAAATACGCCGTCTGTTTCAAGCAATTCTTCCTCGCCCGTTTCATTATTGCGCACCTTCAACCCTTGCAAGCCCATGCCTGTTGCAGCAACTTCAAGCGGTGTACGGTTTAGGCTCCATACGATTTTGTCATTCGCACGAGCGCGATCCTGCATAATTTTTGATGCGCGCAGCTCATTGCGGCGGTTAACTACTCTTACTTCGGAAGCGAAGCGAGTAAGGAACACGGCTTCTTCCATTGCGGAGTCGCCGCCGCCTACTACAATAATCTTTTTGCCGCGGAAGAAGAAGCCATCACAAGTTGCACATGTGCTTACGCCGCGACCGATATTTTCTTGCTCACCCGGAATGCCGAGGTATTTGGCTGAAGCGCCTGTAGAGATAATGATGGATTCGGCTTGCAGCTCGCCAATGCCTTCCACATCAAGCGTGTAGGGACGTTTGCTGAAGTCGACGCTTTTTACAGAGCCTGTTTTGAATTTTGCACCAAAGCGCTGTGCTTGCTTACGCATGTTGGACATTAGCTCGCTGCCCAAAATACCATCAGGGAAACCTGGGAAGTTTTCTACTTCTGTTGTTGTTGTAAGCTGGCCGCCTGGCTGCCACCCTTCAATAACGAGCGGCTCCATGTTCGCGCGAGCCAAATAAATGGCAGCCGTCAATCCGGCAGGTCCTGTACCAATAATTATTGTTTTATGCATCATCTATATCCTCCATTCAAAATTCCGTTGAATAATAAATCCTACTTTAAAATTATTATAATGTAGCTTTAAAGTCAATATCGTTCATGTAACGTTCATGTTGGTCATGTATGCTGAAATCATAACGACATAAGTCTAATTGGAGGAAGAAAAAAATGCCCAAAATCGTAGTTGCAGACGACGATCCAAACATTCGCGAGCTGGTAGCTCTTTTCCTAAAAAGAGAAGGCTGTCAGGTCATTGAAGCTATAGATGGTATAGACGCATTAGAGAAGCTGGACGTGGTACGACCAGATCTTGCAATTATTGATGTAATGATGCCTCGCATGGACGGGTGGGCGCTTTGCGCGGAACTGCGAGCGAGCTATGATATTCCGCTGCTCATGCTGACTGCCAAGGGGGAAACCTCGCAAAAGGTGAAGGGGTTTGAGCTTGGTGTGGATGATTATATGGTCAAGCCATTTGATCCGCCGGAGCTCATAGCCCGGGTTAAGGCGCTGCTCAAAAGATACCGGATTACCGCTTCGCAGACGGTGGAGTTCGGTGATGTCCTCATGAATCGAACGGACTTTCATATGTCAGCTGGTGGCGAGAAGGTAACATTGCCGCCTAAGGAGTTTGAGCTGCTGTTCAAGCTGGCAAGCTATCCAGGCAAAACCTTTGCCCGTGATCATCTAATAGAACAAATATGGGGGATGGACTATGAGGGGGACGAGCGAACCGTTGATGTCCATATCAAAAGACTGCGGGACCGTTTTCCCGAGGAGCAATATCGTTTCTGTATCGTAACGATTCGCGGACTAGGGTATCGATTGGAGGTATGGTCATGATTCGCGGCCTTTACTTTCGAATTACGGCTACATTCCTCGTTATCGTTCTGATTAGCATCGGGGTCGCTTTTTTGTTCACGAACCAAATGTTCAAGAGGGATGCAAGGGGGCAGCTGCCCAATCAGCTGGAGAAGTCGATTGCTCGCATAGAACAGCTTTATGCCGTCTCGAAGCCGGCAGATTTGCAAGCATTTTTGGAAGAGATCTCAAGCTTGCAAGGGCAGTCAATTGTCGCTATTAGCAGCTCCAACTATTTAGTAAGGGCTGGCGAGCGAAGCGAGCTGATTATGGAGCGACTTACATTCGAGCAGCTAAGAAAGGTATTTGGCGGCAGCTCTGTCAGGCTGGATGTATACACTAGTGAGGAGGTTAGCCCGCCTTCGCCGCCTGCTTTAGGGAAACTTGTGTCATTCGGCAATGAAAGATGGGCATTGTTCGTTCAGCCAAATCGTTTTCCGCAAAATAGCAACTTCTTATGGACGGCTGTCACGCTGCTTGTTACGCTGCTGCTCGTCGGAAGCGTACTTATTCTAATCGTGGCCCGTTATTTAGTGAGGCCTCTAAAAATGATGACGAACGCTGCGACGCGAATGTCACAGGGGGATTTCAGTGTACGGCTGCCCGCAAGACGCGGCGATGAGCTCGGTGAGCTTGCGCAGGGCATGAACAAAATGGCGCTCAGCTTATCACAGCTTGAAATGATGCGTCAGGATTTTGTATCCAATGTCTCGCACGAAATGCAGTCTCCCCTTACGTCGATTGGCGGCTTCGCAGAAGCACTGCGCAGCGAGGAGGTTACTGGAGCTGAGCGGGAGCGTTATATTAGCATCATTAAGCAAGAGAGCATGCGGCTTTCTCGGCTAAGTGAAAATTTGCTTAATTTGGCATCGCTCGACTCGCAGCAGCATCCTTTTCACCCGCAGCCCTATCGACTGGATCGCCAGCTTCGAGATGTGGTGCTTGCCTGCGAGCCGCAGTGGATGGCCAAGAGGCAAACGGTCGAGCTGCTAATGGAGGAAACGGTAATTACTGCTGATCGTGATCAGCTTAATCAGGTATGGATGAATTTGCTTGCCAACAGCATGAAATTTACACCAGAGGACGGCAAAATCTTTTTGTCTTTGTCCGAACAGAATGGTTCCATTGTGGTACGAATTACCGATACCGGGATAGGCGTTCATGAGGAGGATCGCGAGCGAATATTTGAGCGTTTTTATAAAGGGGATTTATCAAGGGATAGAAGCCAAGGCGGGAGCGGGCTTGGGCTTTCGATCGCACAAACCATCATTCATATTCACGGCGGAACCATCGCGCTTGATCCAAGTGCGGACCAGCTTACTGGAGCAAGCTTTATGATTAAGCTCCCATTTGCACGAGCAACTGCTTAGTTATGGGACGAAGCTGGATAGAAGCGACAGTGGAAGCTTTTGAAGACATGGAAAACCGAGGGTGAAACCGTTATGATAAAAGGAGCGATTGCATAGAAAGCAAAGAGCTGGGGGAGATGTTAAGGTGGAGAAGCGGATTCGGAAAGCGATCATTCCTGCTGGGGGATTAGGGACAAGGTTTTTGCCGGCTACGAAAGCGCAGCCGAAAGAAATGCTGCCTATTATCGATAAGCCTGCTATTCAATATATCGTAGAAGAGGCTGTAAATTCAGGCATCGAGAGTATCGTAATCGTCAGCGGACGCAACAAACGAGCGATCGAGGACCATTTTGACAAATCTGCCGAGCTCGAAATGGAGCTGGAAGCGCGTCATAACGAAGAAATGCTGGAGATGGTGCGGAAAATATCACAGCTGGCAGATATTTATTATGTTCGTCAGAAGGAGCCGCTAGGCCTTGGCCATGCAGTGCTTTGCGCCCGCCGCTTCATAGCGGACGAGCCGTTCGCGGTATTGCTAGGCGACGATATTTTGAAAGCTGATCCGCCTTGCTTGCGGCAAATGATGGATGTGTACGAGAGGGAACAGTCATCTGTTGTAGCTGTGATGGAGGTGCCTTGGGATCAGACGCATAAATATGGTATTGTTGATATTGAGCGGGATAAGCAGGTAGCGCGAGTACGCAACATTATTGAAAAACCGGCGCAAGGACAAGCCCCGTCCAACTATGCGGTTGTTGGACGCTACGTCCTTGATCCTGTCATATTTGATCTGCTTGAGAAAGCGACGCCAGGCAAAGCTGGGGAAATTCAACTGACAGACAGCTTACAGCAATTAAACCATATCTCTTCTTTAATGGCTTATCGGTTCGATGGTATTAGACATGATGTAGGCGACAAGCTTGGTTTTGTACAAGCTACGATTGATTTTGCATTAGAGCGTGCGGATCTAGGCGATGAGGTCAGAAAGTACATGCTGGAGAGGCTGAAGGAAACGCAGTTCTAATCCATGAGAAATGAAGGCCGCTAATGAGCGGCTTTTTATTTTGTCTTTTGGCCGGTTTTATGGTTAGAACTTGAGATCATGTACGTACAAGTTCAGCGTATGATATACTACAGGAATACAACTAACGGAGTTGAGGTGTGAAGTGAAGGAACAGCAAACGCCCAAATATATGCAATTAAAGCAGGAAATTATATCATGGATCGTCACAGCGCAGTTTAAGCCGCACGAGAAGCTGCCATCGGAGAATGAGATCGGCAAGCAATTCGAGATGAGCCGGCAAACGGTGCGCCAAGCACTAGGTGATTTGGAGCAGGAGGGCTGGCTCTACCGCGTACAAGGGAAAGGGACGTTCGTGTCGGACCAATCTGCGCCAGAGCGGAAAAACTCATCCCAAGGGATGACGATCGGGATGATTACGACCCATATATCAGATTATATATTCCCGACCATCGTCAGAGGCGTTGAATCGAGCTTGCGCGCTGTAGGGGCAAGACTTCTGCTGGCGAGCACGGATAATGAAAAGGATAAAGAAAAGGATAGCCTGGAGTCGATGCTGCGCGAGCCGCTGACCGGGCTCATTATTGAGCCGACGAAGAGCGCGGAGGGCAACCCAAACTTTAATTATTTTTTGGCGCTTGATGCGCTCAAAATCCCATACATTATGCTCAATGAGCGATACAGCGACGTGGATGCGCCATGCTTGCGCGTGGATGACGAGCTTGGCGGCTATCGTGCCGCAGAGCATTTAATTAAGCTCGGCCATACGCGAATCGCTGGATTTTTTAAGACGGATGACTTTCAAGGCGTACACCGGATGCGCGGTTTTTTACGGGCTCATCGGGAGCAAGGGCACACKGTTCCGCCGGATTATTTGCTGCGCTATACGACGGAGGAGAAGCAGGACAAGCCGATGCAGGCCTTGTTTGCGATGCTGCAGCGTGAGCCGGATCAACGGCCGACCGCTATTATTTGCTATAACGATGAGCTGGCTGTAAAAATGCTTGATATCGTAAGGCAGGCTGGCTTAACGGTGCCTGAGGATCTTTCGATTGTCGGTTTTGATGATGCGAATCTGGCTACGGCTACCGAAGTGAAGCTGACAACCGTTGCGCATCCAAAAACAGAAATGGGCACGGATGCGGTCGAATTGCTGCTTAGTATGCTGGATAAGCAGCACCAGCGGCGACAAACGCAGGATAAAATATATGATCCGCAGCTTGTTATACGTGATTCAACTAGACCGCCCCAAAGCTAAGCTGTTGCTGAACGGTTAATGCTTTTTAAATGGATGAATAAAAAAGACGTGACACACTTGTACGTACAACTTATAATAAAGCAAAGATATTCTATGGCGATGTCCGTATAAGTGAATGCGGATCAGCATAGAAATGTGAGCTTGAAGGGAGCGATAAGTGGTCATGTTAGAAGCATTGAAGCATGCGGTTTGGGAAGCGAATATGGATCTTCCAAAGTACGGATTAGTTACATTTACTTGGGGCAACGTCAGCGGTGTAGATAGAGAGTCTGGTTATGCGGTTATTAAGCCGAGCGGCGTTCCTTACGAGGAGTTAAAAGCCGAGCAGATGGTTGTCGTAGATTTGGATGGCCATGTAATTGAAGGAAATCTTCGACCTTCCTCGGACACGGCTACTCATGTGCTGCTATACAAAGCGTTTCCTTCGATAGGTGGAATTGTACACACCCATTCGCCTTGGGCGACAAGCTGGGCACAGGCGGGGCGCTCTATTCCATCGCTTGGCACGACGCATGGCGACTATTTCTATGGCGAGGTGCCCTGCACACGCGCGATGACAGAAGCGGAAATCAACGGCGCATATGAGCTGGAAACGGGCAATGTCATCGTTGAAACCTTCAATAAAAACCATATCGATCCAAACCAAGTGCCTTCGGTGCTCGTAAACAGCCACGCTCCTTTTTGCTGGGGCAAAGACCCGCATAACGCCGTTCATAATGCGGTTGTGCTGGAGGAAGTGGCGAAGATGGCTCTTCATACGTATCAGCTTAACCCGAATGTTCAGCCCATGGATCAAGCTTTATTGGACCGACACTATTTACGCAAGCACGGAGCGAACGCCTACTACGGCCAAAAATAAGGAGGATTCGGATAATGAGCAAAAAATACGCAATTGGTGTAGACTACGGCACGCAATCGGGCCGAGCTGTTCTTGTGGATCTATCTAACGGTGCCGAGGTAGCGGAGCATGTCACGCCGTATACTCACCACGTTATTGATGAGAAGCTTCCGGTATCTGGCATTAAGCTTGAGCATGACTGGGCGCTTCAGCATCCGCTTGACTATATTGAAGTGTTGGAATTGTCGGTTCCTGCGGTGATGAAGGAATCAGGTATCCATGCTGCTGATGTCATCGGTTTAGGCATCGATTTTACAGCATGTACAATGCTTCCCATCGATGGAGAAGGGAATCCTCTATGTGTACAGGATGCCTACAAGGATAATCCGCATAGCTGGGTGAAGCTGTGGAAGCATCACGCTGCACAAGATGAGGCTAACCTTATCAACGAAATGGCAGCGCAGCGCGGTGAGAAGTGGGTGCCGCGTTATGGAGGCAAAATATCATCAGAGTGGATGATGGCCAAAGCATGGCAGATTTTGAATGAAGCACCGGACATTTATGAAACTGCAGATAAATTTGTTGAAGCGACGGACTGGGTTATTGGCCAATTGACCGGCAATATTGTTCGCAACAGCTGTACGGCCGGCTACAAAGGCATGTGGCATAAGCAAGAGGGCTATCCAAGCAAGGATTTTTTCAAAGCGCTTGATCCTCGTTTAGAAAACCTGACAGAAACGAAGCTGCGCGGTGAAGTTGTACCGCTTGGCTCGAAGGCTGGAGAATTGCTGCCTGATATGGCTGCACGCATCGGACTTGCGCCAGGCACGGCGATCGCGGTTGGCAATGTGGATGCACATGCGGCGGTGCCAGGTGTTGGCGTCGTTACGCCAGGCAAGCTGGTTATGGCGATGGGCACATCGATTTGCCACATGCTGCTCGGAACGGAAGAGAAGGAAGTGGAAGGAATGTGCGGTGTCGTTGAGGACGGCATCATTCCGGGTTACTTTGGCTACGAAGCGGGACAATCAGCGGTTGGCGATATTTTTGAATGGTTCGTTGAGGAATCTGTTCCAGCCTACGTACTTCAAGAGGCAGAGCAGGCTGGCGAAAATGTACATGTTTATTTGACTCGCAAAGCCAGCGAGCTGAACGTTGGCGAATCCGGCGTACTGGCGCTTGACTGGTGGAATGGAAACCGCTCGGTTCTTGTAGATACAGATTTGACAGGTACCATTGTAGGCCTCACCTTGCTAACGAAACCTTGGGAAATTTACCGCGCCCTTCTTGAAGCAACGGCATTTGGCACACGCAAAATCGTCGATGCGTTCCACAGCAACGGGGTTGAAGTAAATGAATTGTACGCATGCGGCGGATTGCCGCAGAAGAACGCGCTGCTTATGCAGATTTATGCAGATGTAACGAATCGCGAGATCAAGGTCGCAGCATCCAAGCAAACGCCTGCACTTGGTGCAGCGATGTTTGGAGCAGTAGCAGCTGGTGCCGCAAAGGGCGGTTTCGACAGCATTGTTGATGCGGCTCAGAAGATGGCTCGTGTACGCGAAGAAACGTTCAAGCCGATTCCGGCAAACGTTGCAGTTTACGAGAAGCTGTATGCGGAATATAACTTGCTGCACGACTACTACGGACGCGGCGCAAATGATGTAATGAAACGCCTTAAGGTTATAAAAGAAGAGCAAGCTTAGGTAGCTATTATTCAATCATCTATATACCAAAAAAACGACTCCAGCATTTAATTATGCGAGGGAGTCGTTTTTTTTATTAATTTCTAGCTTTTTCCACTATTCTTGTCGAAAATGTACAGAATTTGTACAGAAACGAATGTTATTATAGGTCGTCGGACTTATAAAAAAGAGACATAAGAAAGTAGACAACTTTTGAAAGCGATCTTAATAGTAAAGGAGAGTACGGGAATGATGGAAGATGGTAGGTCTATGGAACCAAGAAGTTCTAGGAACAGAGGTCGAATGAACAGCAGACTGTGGCGAAAACGGTTATTTACCGCATTTATGGCATTTGCGGTGCTGCTCGTTCAGCTTTTCCCTGTTCCATATGCAGCAAGTGCTGCAGCGCTTGATACAGGAGCGACTTATTTTACCGGTACGGATAACTGGGGCGGCGGAGCGGCGAACAGTGCAGCTGACGGCGATGTAGACAGCAGCACGGGGAACGGTACACCTCTTTATCCAATCGAATTTAAAATTAAAGACATTAAAGCCAAACCTACAAAAAGCGCTTATATGCTTATACGGGCTCTTGATGTAGACGAATACGATGAATCAAACAAAAGCGGTACAGGCGAGTGGGACCGTGTATATTTCTCATCTAACCCTGCAGATATTGCATTAGGTGCACCTACAACCCCATGGCCAGCAAATTTTGGGTCTGCTACATACAAGAAGGAATTCCCTCAAGCATTTAACTTGGGCGCTTTATCCGGAAAAAATGATGTGTGGAATACGACCGTTCTGGAAATTAAACCTGATCAATGGAATAGTATCGTCGCCAATCAGGATTTATATGTTGGTATTTCCGTACATCATTATTTCATGAATACTTCTAATTTCAACAGCGGCTGGGTGACGACCATCGATTGGGGTCAGCTTGTCATTGACGGCGGCGTGAGAGAGACCGGAGAAATTACCGGAGCCGCTGTTGCTGTTACGAAAGACAAAGTAACGATAAATACAGGTTTCTTGCCTAAAAAAGACGGAAACTTTTATATGGAAGTCAACGTCATTGAGAAAACGAAAGTCGGCAATGAGATTAGGGAGAAAAACTTGGATTTGTCGCAGAAGTACTTTAGCGGCTCCAAGCAAGGAACCGAGCAGAAATGGGACAACATTGTACTTAATGCTCCTGGAGCAGATCCAAGCAAAGAATACACTGTAAATATTATATTGTTCGACAAGCAGCCAGATAAGAATGAACCTGGAACAGCTCAGCATATTTATTCGATGTCTACGTTTGACCCCGCGGTAAAAGATATTGCAAAAGCGGGACCTCAATACGAGCCAACGAATTTTACGCTAACTGACTTCAGCAGCAAATATTATCGTGTAACAGGTGAAGCGCAAGCAGCTAAGCTTGAAAAAGTGAAAATCGTTTCGCTTCCAAGCGGCGGCAATCTCCAGATTGCAGGAGTGGACGTTAAATTAGATGACGAAATTGCTAAGGCAGATGTCGCTAAATTGACCTTCGTTCCAGATGCAGCAGGTTTAACGGGCACGACTTCATTTAAGTGGAATGGCTACGATGGAAGCAAGTACGCGGCTATCGATGGGACGGTAACGATTACTGCAAATGCCGCTCCTGTTGTAACAGATATGAATAAGGCTATTAATCAAGGTGAAACACTGACATTTACAGCTTCAGATTTCACAAGCCAGTATACGGATGCAACTTTGCCGAAGGAAAACTTAAGCAAGGTGAAAATTGTTTCATTGCCGGCGCCAGCTGCCGGTAAGCTGATGATCACAAACGGCGGTTCTGCTGCAGCTGTGGCCGTGGGCGATGAAATCAGTGCAGCTGATTTGGGCAAGCTGAGCTTTGTTCCTGCGAGCAATGCCAGCGGTACAGTTTCTTTTAAGTGGAATGGCTCAGACGGCGTTCAGTATGCGAAGGATAATAAGCAAGTGACCATTGCTATTAATACGGCGCCAATTGTTAGTAACATTTCTTTTGCAGCTATAGCTGGCAATACGGTTCAAATGAAAGCTACCGATTTCACTAATGCGAATGCATATAGCGATGCGGATGGCGATTTATTGACGAAAGTACGTATTAACCTGCCAGCCAACTTTTCCAATAGCGGAAAGCTGCGTTATACATCCGAAGGGGTGGACTTCGTAGTATCTTCTAATACTGAAATTTCTTTAACGGAATTAAATACGCTGCGTTTCGTTCCAGCTGCAAATTTGGCGGAAGAAAGCACAGTTGCCTTCACTTGGGATGGATTTGATGGCAAACAGTATTCTTTATCGCCAGCAAATGTGAGCATTACTTATACGAACGACCCTGTCGTGAGCAACATTGCGAAGGACGGTCTTCAATATGAGCCGACTGCTTTTACAGCTGACGAGTTTAGAAGCCATTATGCGAAAGCAAACGGTGCTGCTAATTTCAATGGACTTCAGCGTGTGAAGATAGTTACTCTGCCAGCAGTGGGACAAGGCTCCTTGTTCCTAGGCAGCAAGGCAGTTGAAGCCGGTGATGAAATTGCGATCGGTGAAGTGGATACGTTATCCTTTGTTCCAGCTGATGCTGGATTCACAGGTACGGCAGCATTTAATTGGAATGGTTATAATGGATCGAAATACGCGAAGCAGCCAGCTGCGGTAACTATTAAAGCGAATGCTGCTCCAACGGTAGAACAGATTAACAAGGAGATATTAAAAGGTGGCACGGTGCCTTTTGCAATTAAGGACTTTACGGATTCGTACAGCGATTCCAACAGTGAGAGCTTAAGCAGAGTAAAGCTCGTATCGCTCCCAGATCCTGCAAAAGGCAAGCTTGTTTTTCAAATAGGCAATGGCCCAGTTTATGACATTACGACTGCCGGCTTTGTCATTAAAGCAAGTGACTTAGATGGTTTAACCTTTGTGCCTGCTGCAGGCGTGACGGGTTCAGTAACATTCGACTGGAACGGCTCGGACGGCAAGCAATATGCGAAGGAAAACAAGAAGGTTACGATTACTATTAATACTCCGCCAGTCGTAGACGACATTATAAAAGCGGGACTTTCTGGTGAAATTATTGCTTTTAAAACAACGGATTTCACGGAATCGCCTCGTTACACAGATGCAGATGGCGATTTGCTGAAAGAAGTTGCGATTATTGTTCCAGCAAATTTTAATCAGAGCGGAACGCTTTGGTACACACCTTCTGTTGGTGAGTCTGTCTATATGGTGCCAGGCAGTACTGAAATCATTGCAAAAAGCGATTTGGAAAGTCTTAAATTCCAGCCTTCAACCTCATTAGCAGAAGGAAGCACGGTTGAATTTGGTTGGAGGGGCAGCGATGGGAAACAATTTGCAGAAGCGGCTGCTGCAATCACTATTGGCTACAACGGCAAGCCGGTTGCAGAACCAATCACTGTAAATGTTGCCGAAGGCACAACTGATATTATTATTGTATTTAAAGGTTCAGATCGCGAGACAGTTACGAAGCTTGTTTACGGTTTAGAGAGCAATCCAGGAAAAGGTACGCTAGAGCCTGCCGATTATAATGTATCAGGTGATACATGGATCTATAAACCGGTTTCGGATTTTATATCTGGACAGGATAGCTTTACGTACACTGTAACGGATGGAGATAATCAAGTTTCAGCTCCTGCAACGGTGACGATTAATATTCATAGAGCGCTCGATGGATGGGCCGGAGACAAAGCGCAAGGCGAATCAAAGGTATTAAACATCATTCCAGGCGAACAGCTTAAGCTGAGTGCTGTCAGTTCCTTGCTTGCTAAGAGCGTTACGGCGAATGTGAACGGTATTATCGTACCGCTTACGCTTGTCAATCAGGATACCTTCGTAGCAGACGGCTATAAGAAGTGGGAAAATACAACGTATTTACTTCCTGAATTAACAGCAGCAAGCAAATACGAAGTTACATTTAAGGCGCTAGACGTTGAAGGAGGCTTATTGCCTTCAGAGACAAAATTAGCGGATAACAGCTTTGAAGTGGTTAAAGCGGTACTGGCGTTAACCGCAAGTCCAGAGAAAATTTTGGGCGATGGCAAATCAACTACCGAGCTATCGGCATTGCTTACAAATGCAAATGGCGCTCCAATTAAAGGTGTAACGGTTATTTTTGAAGCTCCTGCAGGTAAAGGGACGTTTGTTGGTGGAAACACCGCGGTCACTGACGAACAAGGGTTAGCGAAGGTTACGTACAAATCACAGCAAATTACAGGCATCAACGAGCAGCAGATTCCGATTCAAGCGAATGTGTACAACAAAGAGCGTGGCTTGAAGGAGCAGGATGAGATCATCATTACCTTCTTGCCTGCTGCAGTTAAAGGGTCTATTACAAAGGGAGATACGAATTCGCCAATCGCTGGCGCAAGTGTTCGCGTAACGCTTGATCTAGATGGCGACGGCGTTATCACTCCAGGAACAGACTTTGATGAAACGGTTATTACCGATGCTAGCGGAGCTTATTATGTCGTGGTTCCAAAAGGCGATGTCGTTTATGAGTTGGAAGTGACGCAAACGGTTGATGTTGGCGGCGTTCCTACACCTGTAACCTATAAGCAATCGGCTCAAGTTGGTGAAGTAACAGGAGCAGGCGAGGAAAACTTTGAATCTGAGAAAACGGTAACAGGTATCGTGCTGCTTAAGCAGCCAGATGGCAAGTCCTCGTTGTTTAACAGTGATCTGCTTGCTAAAACAAATATTTATTTGAAACAAGCGGATGGCAGCTACATTTCCGAAGGTGGAGCTCCGAAAGCATTTTCACTTAGCCCACAAGGCGTATTTAATGCGAATGGGCTTGCTATTGGAGAATACGAGCTGGAAATTAGATATAAAGTTGAACCTGGCAAGGAAATTATTTTCAGCCATGCAGGGGTCAAAGTAACGGCTTCAGGGGAAATGAATATTTCTGAGGCGCTTGTCGATCCATATGGAACGGTTACTAATTCGGTTACAAAAGCAGTAATTGAAGGTGCATCCGTTGTTCTTTATTACGCGGACACAGCAAGAAATAAAGGCAAAGGGATTATACCTAACACGGAGGTTGTTTTGCCGGCTCTCGTTGGTTTTGCACCAAATGACAATGCGAGTCCAGAACAGCTGACGGATGCACACGGTTTCTATGCCTATATGGTGTATCCAGAAACGGACTATTATCTTGGCGTAATGAAGAATGGGTTCTATAACTATAAAAGCCCAGTTCTCTCCGTTGAATGGGAGATTGTCAAACATGATCTAGAGCTGACGCCTATTGAGGCAAGCGCTCCATCTGCCAATCCTGCGCTTACACTTTCAGTCGACAAGAACAAAGTAAAAGAAGGAACAACGTCGACTCTAACGGTGGATTACAAAAACAACTCCAGCAGTCCAATGGCAGCAGGAGAAATCGAGGTCAAGATTCCAGCGGGCGCAGTTGTTGTGGATGCAGCTGGCGGAATCGTAACAGACAACACCATTGTATGGAAAGTAACAAATGTACAAGGAGGACAGAACGGCAGCTTCAAAGTGGTCATCGAATGGCCGCTTATGAAAGCAGCAGATACGGCATTTGATATTTCGGGTGAGTTTATTGGGAATAATGCCACTGTCCAATCATCAGTAAAAGTAAATGTATTCTCAGATCGCTTCGGGGAGCTTACTCATACTCGTTATATTCTTGGATACCCGGATAAGGAATTCAAGGCAGAAGGCTCATTGACTCGTGCGGAGCTTGCAGCCATTGTTGCAAGACTATCTGGAAACGAGAAAGTGGAAGAGCCGCTTTCATTTAACGATATTCGCAAAGGTCACTGGGCGACGAACTACATCCAAAGCGTTACGGTAAATGGCTACTTCAGCGGATACGAAGACGGCTCTTTCCGTCCAGATGCGGCAGTTACAAGAGGAGAGCTTGCAGCGGTTATGGCAAGGTTCCTCAAGCTTGAAGTGAGCGCGCCTGCGACAGCCCACTTTAAGGATACTTCGGGCTACTGGGCAGCAGACACGATCGAAGCTTTGTTTAACGGCAAGTTTTTAACCGGTTATCCGGACGGAAGCTTTAAGCCGAAAAAAGAAATTACTCGTGTTGAAGCAGTTACGATGATCAATCGTATGCTTTATCGCGGACCGCTTCAGGGGCTGGCTCCATTGTTCCCTGATATGCCGCAAAGCCACTGGGGCTTTGGCGATGTACAGGAAGCAACGATCTCACACAAAGCTGAGCGCAATGAAGACGGCAGCGAAAAATGGATCGAAAGCATCAATGATAGCGTGAAATAAAGAGCATTAATAGAAGCAGCCTATCTGTTCACAGTGTATTGTGACCATGATAGGCTGCTTTTTTTAAATATGGCTCCATTTCCCACTATAAAAAAATGGAGATCATTTACTTTTTGATATAGAATAGATAGATATGTTTAGAGAGAAACGTGGGCTGGGGGATGAACGGAAGTGTATTGCCATCATTGTGAAAAAAAACAGACGGATGATGCCATTTATTGCAGCCAGTGCGGCAGATTGCTTGCTGATGGAGAAGAAACTGCAGCGGCTCTAAGTACTGAGCGATCTATGCTGTTATCGGAGCGGGCTGCTTCTGTAGAGATAGACGCAACAAGCCAGCAGCCGGGCAAGCCTAAAAAAACGCGGAGACGTAGAGCTAAGAGCTCTATTTTGGCATGGCTGATGCCTATAATTTTAGCGCTTGTTACCGCTGGTTCCGTATTTAGTTACTATATATATCAATCCGAAATAAATGATAGAGTCATCAAGCTTCATGTTGAGGCGAAGGCGGAGGCGCTAGCAGGGAAATATGACAAAGCGCAGAAGCTGCTGCAGGAAGCCTCGGATGCGCGTCCAGGCTTTGGCGCTCTGCAGAAGGATGCGGAGATCGTTGCCCTTGTCGCAGAGCTGGCACAGTCAATTACAGCTGCGGGGAAGCAGCTGGAGGAGAGTAAGCTTGAAGAGGCAGAACAGACACTGGAGCGGATTAACGGTGAATTAAAGGGTCATAAAGAGCCAATCTATATAAAGATTAAGCATCAGCTTGACGACTATAACGTTAAACTTGGTGTCATGAGGCTGACGGAAGAACTGGCAGGTCTGAATACAGTGGATGAGCTTGAGTCAAGGCTTAACATTGCGAATCAATTAGACGGTGAAGAGGCGCTAGCTGTAAAAGAGCAAATTGTTGCCAAAATCGTCGATATAAGCTATAAGGATGCCGAAGCATTGCTTAAGAAAAAAAACTATTCGGATGCGTTGGCGCTGACGGACCGAGCGCTGCTTTTTGCCAAGGATAATGAGCGGATTATGTCACTGGCCAAAAAGATAACTGATGCACAGGCTGATTACGAGAAAAGGGAACAGCGAAGATTAGAGCAAGCGATGCAGCAGGCTGCAGCAGAGGATCTAAAAAATCAAACGGCAGCCGTCGAGGTTGTTAAAATCGAATCGACGCTAGATGAGTTCGGAGATTTAAATATTGTAGGCGAGCTGAAAAATGCCGCTACACGGCCTATTTATTCGATTAGCGTTCAATTTATCGTCTACGATGCTGACGGCAAAGAGGTAGGCAAGGGCAAGGCAGAGGCGACGCCGGATTATGTTGATCCAGGCCAGAAAATCACCTTTAATAGTACGGTATATGGGGTTTATGTAGAGAATACAACCGTCGTCGTTGATCACGCGACTTGGTATTTGGATTAAGGGGAAGATGTGATGAGAAAACGAGCTTGGATTAGCGTCATCGCTTCTACTCTCATTGTATGTGGAGGATTGGCTGCTGCGTTAGCCATTCATTCAGAGTTGCCAAACAGGCTGACGGGAAAGCCGTTGCTTGCGGTAGCTGATGAGACGAAGCAGAAGTCTCTTAAGGATATTATTTTTGAAACGCAGAAGCTGGTCGTCATGATTGAAAATGAAAACGGGGATCAAGGCTCAGGCTTCCTTTATAATAAGCAAGGGGATCTCATCACGAATGCGCATGTTGTCGCTGGCTCCCATACTGTGAAAATTAAAACAGCGGATGCACGCGAGCTGGACGGAAAAGTCATTGGCATTAGCACGGAAACGGATATTGCGGTTGTTCGTGTGAAGGAACTGGCTGGAACGGAGCCGCTGCAGGTAGAGCGTAAAGAAAGAGCGGAAGTCGGGGACGAAGTGCTTGCTGTTGGCAGTCCGCTCGGATTTCAAAATACGGTTACTACCGGTATTGTCAGCGGACTAGGAAGAACGTTCAAAATTGATTCCTATTTGTATTCGGATCTCTATCAAATTTCTGCGCCAATTGCTCCTGGTAATAGCGGTGGACCGCTCGTTGATCAGAAAACGGGATCGGTGCTTGGCATTAATTCTGCCGGTTATGAGCAAGGTTCAATTGGCTTTAGTATCCCCATTGCGAACGTAATCGATATCGCAGAAGGCTGGTCTACTAAACCGATGACTAAGCTGCCCGATCTGGAGCTTTCGGATAAGGAACTGAAGATGGAAGATGAAGCGAAGATTGAGGAATATGCTGATTATCTCGTTACTCATTTTTATGACAGTCTGAACAATGCCGATTATGTCTATGCTTATTCATTGCTAGGCGGCAATTGGAAGGAAGGGACGAGCTACGAGAAGTTCAGGGCAGGTTACTTGGGGACGCTGAATGTGGTCATCGAAAATATGCATGTGACGGAGAGCAGGGAAGACAAAGCTACCGTTATCGCTGTTATTTCAGTAGATGAGCGGGTCGAAGGCAAATATGTGTTAAGCAAATACCAAGTGACCTATGAGGTCGGCTACGAGAACGATCAATTAAAGCTGCTGAGCGGCAAAGGTAAGGCTATTAAGTAAAAGAATGCTGTTTAAAAAGCTAGAAAAAGTCGGTCAGGGGAGACCGCTTTTTCTAGCTTTTTTGTATAGCTGTGGGACTTGCCTTATCGATGAATTTATTGATTCATCGTCAGTTCTAATTAAATTTCTATGCTTGTATTTTCGATTTCATCCTCGCGCAAAACAGGGCTTAAAAAGAGTTCAAGCGCTAAAGAGTCATTGCGCTGAAGCGGGAAGCTGAGCAGCGATGCTGGAATTACGCGTCCGTTCAGTACAAGTTGATAGCTGGTATTGCCACCAATAGGGACTCCACTAACGGAATTAATTTGACCATTAAAGCTGAAGCTGACAACCCCCGTTTCAGCTAGAGCCTGATAGATGGTCAAACCCGGTCGGAAAGGAATGCGATACGCCTCAGTTATGCTAGGAAACGCTCTTCCACCGTTTATGAGAACCGTTACGGTCGCCTGCGGTCCCGCAGGCGGGAACAGCCATGGCCCACCGATCCAGAAGCCCCCCGGCCCAAAGCCGCCGGGTCCCCCTGGCCCAAAGCCGCCGGGACCGCCCGGCCCAAAGCCGCCGGGACCACCCGGCCCAAAGCCGCCGGGTCCCCCTGGCCCAAAGCCGCCGGGACCGCCCGGCCCAAAGCCGCCGGGACCGCCCGGCCCAAAACCGCCGGGTCCCCCCGGCCCAAAACCGCCGGGACCCCCTGGGCCAAAACCGCCGGGACCCCCTGGGCCAAAACCGCCGGGACCCCCTGGGCCAAAACCGCCGGGACCACCTGGGCCAAAACTGCCGGGTCCGCCCGGCCCAAAACCGCCGGGACCACCTGGGCCAAAACTGCCGGGTCCCCCCGGCCCAAAGCCGCCGGGTCCGCCCGGCCCAAAACCACCTTGCTGAGGCGTTGGCGTGATCATTCGAGGTCCACCACAACCGCAGCCCTTGCTAGCTGGACGAGAATTCACATTATTAGCATAAGTATATTCCATGAGAGTACTCAGACTCCTTTACATCGCAAATTAGGCATTTATCCTACTGTAGCGTATGCGGCAAAAGCCTATGAGGTGAGTGTGCGTATGAGGCGGGTGTAAAAGGGAACTAGTATTTCTTATCGAGCTTAACGGACATTAGTTCCGCTATTTTGGCTTAAAACGCAAGTTTAGCCTACTAACGGACATAGGATACGTTATTACACTTAAAATGAGCTCAATTCGCCCTAATTCCAGCAAATAAAGGATCCTATGTCCGTTAAAACTTCAATATACGGATATTTCGCCAAATAGAGGAACCTATGTCCGTAAGGAGAGACGACCTGACCATTATCGAAGGTAAAAACTCCTATGATACTAATGAGGTCAACCTAACCTCTATCCAGTTACAGGCTAGCTATTCGGAAGATAAATGAATACACTCTGCCACGCTATGTCTATCAATTGTATATATTTGCCTATAGCGAAACTGTCCCTATATAATGATATGAAAATAATTACAGAAGGTGGTTGTTGCGTGAATCAACTGCGGGGCATTATTTTGGAAGGATTTTCGAATGCGGGTAAAACATCGGTATTGAAGTCGTTAAAGCTAATGCAAGCGCAGGACGAATCAGCTGAGCGAAGTGTTATCGTTTTAAGCGAGCATTATTCACAGGTGCTGCACAACGTACGTGGTCAGTTTATAACATCAAGTCACGAAGAGCATCTCCAATTGTTGAGTGAAAGAGTTGCTATGCTGAGGCAATTAGAAGAATGGTCAACTAAGCTAGGGAGAGCTTCACGCGGCTCGCGAGGTGTATTCTTTATACTAGAAAGGTTTCATTTAAATCATAGAGTCGCCTATTCTGATAAAACAAATAATGAAATTGAAGCTATCGAAAAGGAACTCTTACACTTTGGGGCAAAATGTGCATTATTAACGATATCACCGGAAATAGCTGAACTAAGAATTCAAAGCCGCACGCCTGATGAATGGTCGAATAAGAGTAGTGAAGAAATTAAAGCAGCAGCAGATGAACTGGTAGCAACTCAATTGAAACTGCGAAAAGCAGCAGCAAACTCAGTCATTCCTACTCTAGAAATCAACACCGATAACAAAGCTTGGGACACTTACGCAAAAGAAATCATTCGTTTGTTGGACTAGTATATTCCTCCAGTAATTAATGAGCATCACAAGCCAATTGTCAGAGCTGTGCTTCAACTCCCTGCATCATAAGCAAATTGTCAGAGTTGTACTTCAACTCCCAGCACCATAAGAGCATGGTCAGTGTTACACTCCAACTCCCTGAACCTAAGTGGACGGCAGGGTTGTAATTCAACGTTCTGCAACAGAAGCAGATAGACAAAGTTGTACTTCAACTTCCTGCACCCTAAGCTCATCAGCAGTATCGTAACCCAACTCCAACTCCCGCGTCTTATGTACATTGTCAACATTCCACTCTTTTTCCCTGCACTTAAGCAACTTTCCACTCCAACACCCAGCACCTTATACGCATCATAAAAGAAATAAAAACCGGCGCTTGCCTCATTAAAGAGGCAAGCGCCGGTTTGGAAAAACAATATTATTTAACAGCTGCTTCGTAACGTTTGCCAACTTCATCCCAGTTAACTACGTTCCAGAACGCTGCGATGTAATCAGGGCGTTTGTTTTGGTAGTTCAGGTAGTAAGCGTGCTCCCATACATCAAGACCTAGGATTGGCGTTTCGCCTTCCATGATCGGGCTGTCTTGGTTTGGCAAGCTGTATACTTTCAATTTGCCGTTTRCAACTGCTAGGAATGCCCAGCCGCTGCCGAAACGTGTTGTTGCTGCTTTTGCGAAGTCAGCTTTGAAAGCTTCAAAGCCGCCTAGCTCGCTTTCAATTGCTGCTGCAAGAGCGCCAGTAGGTGCTCCGCCAGCGTTTGGAGCGATTGTTTCCCAGAACAAGCTGTGGTTAGCATGTCCGCCGCCGTTGTTGCGAACAGCAGTACGGATTGCTTCAGGAACGCTTGCAAGATCGGAGATCAAATCTTCGATTGATTTGCTTTGCAATTCTGGAGCGGACTCCAAAGCAGCGTTAAGGTTAGTCACGTAAGCGTTATGGTGACGGCCGTGGTGAATTTCCATTGTAGTCGCATCGATATGCGGCTCAAGTGCGTTGTGCGCGTACGGCAAAGCAGGTAGTTGATGTGCCATTTTTTACAGCCTCCTAATTATATGTAGTTATCCAAGTCCATTATCCCTTATCCGATTGAATAAATCAACATTATTGTTTCAAAAGTCGAATGGGCTAAAACGATCAAACATAACCTAAAATAGGGTATCTCGACGCTAGCTAAAATATACAGATTAGGAAGATAGAACTGCATTTATAGAGAAATAAATGGATTAAATTGTTGTAAGCGCTTAATATTAAGCGTTTACACGAGATAATTGATGATTTCTTTACTTTTTTTAAGGAATATTAAAGATTGAAGCAGGATTTCGTTTAATTTTGTCGTAATATATTTTAAATGCAATACTATGACATGGTATAGAAGGTGTAATTTTAATGAATGTTCGTTCCTTCCAGTTGTCCGATTACCGATCAATTACAGCACTGCTTGAAGAGGTTCTAACAGAAGAGTGCTACGAACAAACGATGGAAGCTTTTGCCCGCCAGTTGTCATGGGATAGTGATTTAGTATTAGTCGCTGTCGAAAATTCCGAAATTGTGGGCATGATTATCGGTACGATTGATAATAACAAAGGTTATTATTATCGAATTGCTGTATCTCCTCTCCACCAACGGAAAGGAATCGGTAAAACGCTTATCCAGGCATTGCGCCAGCGCTTCGAACAGCGCCGTGTCACAAAGATACTAATTACCGCGGACGAGCACAACGAGCCAGTTTTACCGCTGTACGAGTCGATGGGGTATGTAGCCAACGATTTTATCAGATCTTTTCAGAAATTGAGCATTGTAGCTGGTTAACGCGAACTTTACTGCATGTAAGTTGTACGCAGGGCATATCTGCATCGCCATTGCTTTTGGCGGTCAGATATGCTTTTCTTATTACTATATACATTTATGAGGAGAACGGGATGGAACCATATCGGCACTGTGTCATCAAAAGCTTCAAACATAACGGTCACATTCACCGTATATGGCAACAGAATTGGCTTGTGCCTGATGAGCTGCTTGACGAGCAGCATAAAGCGGAATCCATTAAGGTGCTCATAAACCGTCAAACGCCGATTCAAGAGTCTGATGGTAAGATATGGATCAGCCGCGTCCCAGCAGTCTCCTTTTTTATACCGGGGCAGTGGTTCAATGTTGTGGCTCTGCTAGAGGACGGAGGCGTCCGCTATTATTGCAATATTGCCTCACCGCTGTACATTCAGGGTGATGTGCTTACCTATATCGATTACGATTTGGACGTTATTCGTACAGTTGATGGTGGAAGAACAGTCGTCGATCAAGACGAATATGAGATGCACAAAGCGGCTTACCACTATCCGAAAATGGTCGAAGAAAAGGTGCATGAGGGTCTTGATGCGCTTTTGAAGCGGATGGATCAAGGGCAATCGCCTTTTCAGGATCAGCTCGTGCTGAAGTATTATCAGGATTGGCTGAAACGAAGTGAAGAGGTGGAACAATGAGCCTTGAGGACCAGAATCGCAAGCCAAGTAATGAAAAAGCAGGAATCAGTGTAGATGCGGGATTATCTGCCCATACTGTTGCAAGCAATCGCTCCAATTGGCTCGCAGAACTGCTTGATTGGTCGAAAACATTGGTTGTTGCATTTGCTGTGGTGCTGCTTCTGCATTTTTTTGTATTTAACCTCTCGAAGGTAGAAGGTCATTCGATGGAGCCGACGTTAACGGAGCATGAGTGGCTGTTTGTTAATAAATTTGTATACCTGGTCGGCAAGCCTAAGGTTGGTGATGTCGTTATTTTGAAGGAACCGGATATGGGGGAAGACGAGGAAAAGTTTCTTGTAAAAAGGATCGTTGGGGTTTCCGGTGATCGTATTGAAATCCATAATAAACAATTGTACCGTAACGGCGAGCTAGTGGACGAGCCTTACACGGATTCATTAATAGAAGATATGAGCTACGGGCCAGAAGTAATAAGTGAAGGAAACTATTTTGTAATGGGGGATAATCGACATGCTAGGGCGAGCTTGGACAGCCGGACGTTTCACGCTGTGCCAGAAGAGCTTATTCGCGGCAGAGCCGATTATATTTTATGGCCTTACAAAAAGATAAGAGCGCTTTAATCACTTTGTGTGTGAAAAGCTGCTGCTTACGAAGTAGGTTTGCATTCGCAAACCTTTAGGAGGGATTCTTATGAAGGACGTTATGATCTATACGGACGGTGCATGCTCCGGTAATCCGGGGCCGGGCGGCTGGGGAGCAGTGCTGTTTTTTGGCGTTCATCAGAAAGAAATTTCAGGTGGAGAGAAACACTCGACGAACAATCGTATGGAAATCCAAGCAGTAATCGAAGGGTTGAAGCTGCTTAAGGAGCCCTGTAAGGTGACGGTGTATAGTGATTCAGCATATGTCGTGAATTGCTTCCAGAAAGGCTGGATAAACGGCTGGCTGCGCAACGGCTGGAAGAACAGCAAGAAGGAACCTGTTGAGAACCAAGAGCTTTGGAAAGCGCTTTGGGAGCTTATGCAGCGTCATAAAGTAGAATACGTAAAGGTAAAAGGCCATAGCGATAATGAATGGAATAATCGTTGTGACGAGCTGGCTCGTGAAGCAATTAAAAGGTTATAGATGATGACAGATAGATGGGCAAAGCTGAAGGAAGAGATGATTGCGGCGGCACCAAGCCTCGGCATCGACAAGATAGGGATCGCTTCGGCGGATCCATTCACATCATTAAAGCAAATTTTGCTTAGGCACCGCGAGCTCGGAAGAGAGTCTGGCTTCGAGGAGCCTGACATTGAGAAAAGAACGAATCCAGCGCTGTTGTTTGAAAATCCGCAGTCGATTATTGCAATAGCCATTGCCTATCCATCCAAGCTGAAGGACCCTCCTAAATCAGAGCCGGGTGCAAGGCGAGGCATTATGTCACGTTCAGCTTGGGGAGAAGATTACCATAAAGTGTTGCGTGATCGGCTTGCTAAGCTGGAAGCATGGCTAAGGGAGCGGATGCCGGATTTGCGCGTGGAAAGCATGGTCGATACCGGCGCATTGTCGGATCGCGCCGTTGCTGAGCGTGCAGGCATTGGCTGGAGCGCAAAAAACTGCGCAATTATATCGCCCGAGCTCGGCTCGTGGATTTACCTCGGTGAGATGATTACCAATGTTCCATTTGAACCGGATGAACCGATAACGGAAAGCTGCGGCAGCTGCACCAAATGTATTGACGCTTGCCCGACGGATGCACTAGTTGGACCGGGTCAATTGAATTCAAGCCGCTGCATCTCCTTTGTCACACAAACGAAAGGAATGATATCGGACGAGTTCATGCGAAAAATCGGCAATCGGCTTTATGGCTGCGATACTTGCCAGACGGTCTGCCCGATAAACCGCGGCAAAAACTGGACGCATCAACCAGAGCTGCAGCCGGATATGGAATTAGTAAAGCCGCTGCTCGTTCCGCTTCTAACGATAGGCAACAAGGAGTTTCAAGCCAGATATGGCCGAACATCCTCCGCTTGGCGGGGCAAGAAGCCGATTCAGCGCAATGCAGTAATCGCGCTCGGCAACTTTAAAGAGGCTAGTGCAGTGCCGGATTTGATCAAGGTGCTGGAGCAGGATCCTCGCCCGGTGCTCCGCGGAACAGCTGCATGGTCGCTTGCGCGAATTGGCGGCGAGCAGGCAAAGTCTGCTTTGCTTGGAGCATCAGTGAAGGAAACGGATGAGGAAGCACTGCAGGCGATTGCGAATGCCATTGCTCAATTAAGCACGATTCCAGAAGACAACTCGGAAGCAGGTGGCGCAAGTGAGTGAACGACTTTATACGGCTGAGATTGATTCGCCTATCGGGCCGATGACGTTAACGGCAACGGACAAAGGGATTTGCCACTTGGACTTTGCTCCTTACGATTCGGCTTTAGAGAAACTAGAGCAGTGGACGAAGCGGGTATTTGGGCACGGTGCCGCGGATATTACGCGGGTCGAAGCAGCCTCTCATGAACAGCTGAATGAAGCAGCAAGGCAGTTGGCGCTTTATTTTGCCGGAGAGCTTCAGCAATTCGATCTGCCTATTCAAATGTATGGCACACCGTTTCAGCAGAAGGTGTGGGCAGCTCTGCAGCAAATCCCTTATGGGGAAACGCGTACTTATAAGGATATCGCTGTGATGCTGGATCAGCCTGGAGCTATGCGTGCCGTAGGTGGAGCGAACAACCGCAACCCTGTCTCGATCATCGTGCCTTGTCATCGCGTGATTGGGGCAAGCGGCCAAATGATTGGTTATGGCGGAGGTCTTCCTATTAAAATCGCGCTGCTTGATCTGGAAAAGAGTGCGAAATAAGAGCATCAAAAATTGTCACAAAAAGGTTAAGCGGAGCGTCAGCATGTTCATTGCGAACAAGAGGTGAACATGCTATCATGGGAACATTATACACAGCAGGAGATTTGGAAAGGGTCAGGTGAAAGGTATGTCGTGGGTGAACATTGTTGTACCAATTGTTACTTTAATTGCAGGAGCTGTTGGGGGCTTTTTTGTAGGCGTATTCTATCTGCGGAAGCAGCTTGAGAAAATGCAAAATGATCCAGAAATGATTCAGAAAATGGCGAAGCAAATGGGCTACAATCTGAATAAGCAACAAATGCAAAAAGCGCAGCACATGATGAAAAACCAAAAGATGCCTCGCAGATAAAGAAAGACGCGGGGGGACCGGAAGGAGAGTTCAGAAATGGCGGGAAAGAAAGATTACGTCAATTCGAGTGTTTCGAGCAACCGGGAGCAAATTGAACATCACATAAGAGAAATATTGAAACTTGTCGGTGAAGATGTAGAGCGTGAAGGCTTGCTGGAAACACCCGCTCGTGTGACTCGAATGTATGAGGAGATTTTTGCCGGATATGAGGTTGATCCTCGTGAGGTGCTGGGCGTTACGTTCGATGAGCAGCATGAAGAGCTTGTTATTGTAAAAGATATCGTTTATTACAGTCAGTGCGAGCATCATATGGCGCCGTTTTTCGGAAAAGCGCACATTGGCTACATTCCTAGCGGCAAAATCGCTGGTCTTAGCAAGCTTGCTAGACTCGTAGAGGCGATTACTCGCCGACTGCAGGTGCAAGAGCGGATTACATCACAAATTGCGGATATCCTTACTGAGGAGCTGCAGCCGCATGGCGTCATGGTCGTCGTGGAAGGCGAGCATTTGTGCATGTGCTCACGCGGGGTGAAGAAGCCTGGCAGCATGACCGTAACGTCTGCGGTAAGAGGCGACTTCCGCAGCAATCCTGCGCTTCGCTCCGAGTTTTTGACATTATTAAAGCAATAGACGATATAAACAAGCAAAATTGCCTTCAGCGTCCTCTGGATGCTGAAGCAGCTTTGACGGTGAAATATAAGATAAGTATGAGAAAATTAATATACTTTCTTATATTTTGAAAAAGTCCGACAGTGAACCGGGGTCAGTTTAGTCCCCAGCTCCCGTGTCGGGCTTTTTTTTCTGAATAGATTAGAATGGCACCCACACAAGCTTTCGAGCTTCTTCAAATCGATCACTAACGAACGTCCAATTCACGACATTCCACCAATCTTGAATATACTCAGGCCGCTTGTTTTGATGTTTTAAATAATAGGCATGCTCCCACACATCCAAGGCTAACAAAGGCACAACATCCCATTGTGATAAATTCTGATGTTTCTCTGCGGTTAATATTTCAAGCCGGCTGCTGCGTGGACTCCAAACTAGAATCGCCCAGCCGCTGCCCTCCACCTTCGCCGCTGCCTTGCTAAATTGATTCTTAAAGGCGGAGAAGCTGCCAAAATCATTTCGGATTTGCTGGCTCAAAGCTCCTATCGGCTCACCTCCACCATAGGGTGTCATGATGCTCCAGAAAAGAGTATGTAAATAGTGGCCGGCACCGTTAAAAGCAAGCTCTCGCTCCCAATGCTTAACCAGCTCAAATTGATTCGTCTCGCGTGCGATTTTGAGCTGCAATTCCGCTTCATTTAGACCATCGACATAGGACTGATGGTGTATATCATGATGGATTCGCATCGTATGCTCATCGATATAAGGCTCGAGGGCACTGTATGCATAAGGCAGAGGAGGCAGTGTATGTCCTCCGATGGGGACTTGCTGGACAATTGCACGATGCTGATTATTGCCTGAGCTGGTTACCTTTTGTCGATAGGAGCTCATTAAGCCGATATAATAGTTGGATTCACGAATGGCGTGTGAGATGACGGATTTGGTAACATCAGAAGAAGCCGACGCGGTGCGCTCATTTAGCTGTCTGAGTTGATCGACATACGTTCTTGATTGTTCAAGAGATGTCTCTACAACCGCTTCAATCGTTTGTTCCATATAGGATGGTAAGCGTGACGGAAAAGGAAGCCATTCATCCAGCCATTGATTAGTATATTGAGCGGTATTGGAGAAAACAGGCTCCCATGCTTGGAGAAGCTGAACATACTGACGCTCCATCTCAGGCGCTGCCTGCAAAATAACAGCGATATGCTCTTTCTCTTGCAGCTTCCAATGTCTAACTAATTCCATTACGCGAACGGGCATGAGCGTTCCATAAACAAAAAGCACGACCATCGCCTCCCTTTTTCGCAACAAATGCATCTATGTTAGATGTATTCGTTGGTAAGCGGGCTTATGTCGTGCTTCATTATTATGTTCGTTCTGCTTGGAGCTGTTGATCAACTTGGCTTAGAAATAAGGCTGCTCTTTGGATATATTCGCTCGGATGAACTTGGAAAAGCAATTCGTGCTTGCCTTCGGGAACAATCCAAGAACGTGATAGAACGTTGCCTTGSCCTTCAGCAATAGCTTCTGCGGTTTGGTAAGGCGCCTTTGAATCTTCTGTGCCGTGGATGATAAATAACGGGATATCGTAAACGTTAGATAAAACCTCGCTTGCCGGAATAGATCCAAAGCTTGTACCCGTCCAAAGGGGGATCATCGATTCAATAAGCGGCAAAGAGAACTGCGGCAATGAAACAAATTGATTCAAGTTATCAAATAATGCCTCGGGGCTCGGGATGAATAGACTGTCGAGTATCATGGCATCAATTTCATCGGTCTGCAGTCCTGCTTGCAATGCCGTTCCTGCCCCCATTGAGAAGCCCCAGACGACGATGTCCTCCGCTCCGCGTGATTTTGCATAATCTACTGCAGCAAGCAGCTGTTGTGACTCCTCAAGGCCGCCAGTGGCCGGAGCTTTGTACTCCTTAGATGCATAGCCGTAGTCAAACAACAATATATTATAGTTTAAACCGTGCAGCAGCTTCGAGAGCTCATACATCGGTACCCATGATTCTTCGCGATTAGCGCCATAACCGTGGCTGAAAACAACAGTTCGAGCTGAAGGAGCCGCTTCGCTTGCATCACTCTCTGCAGGGATGAACCAGCCGCTGACCGTCGTATTTCCGCTTTTGCTAGGGAAAATGACATCCTCGTAATCTAGGCCGATAGCCGCTTGCGGATTAGAGGAGAGTGGGGCTACATAAGGATATGCAAGCATCCAAGCGACATAGCCATGAAAAATAATGACAGCAATCAAACACATTGCCGTAAGGGAAGCAATGGAAGCAACCAGCAAATGCTTGCTGCGGCTTTTGGTTTTGCGCAATTGGGACAGGTTATCCGAATCGCCAAGCGGGAAGGGATGAAGGTTTTTTGGAAATCCGCCTTCAAGTGGCAATGGTGTCATTATAGTCGTGCTCATGTCGTTGTCCTCCCTCTGTAAGTAACCGTCCATTAGACTCATCTATTCGGAACGTTGTAAGCGCTTTTCTTATCTAGTACTTTTATCGTAGTCCCATCCTATAAGCCTGTCAATTGTTGTCGAGGTAATGTTAATCATTTGTAATATTACTGTAATGTAAACAACTGTTCTTTACGATAATGGAAGCGATGAGTTATACTGAATGAGAATCGGTTTCATTGGATGAAACTTTTGGAGAGGGAGCTGTGGCTGCATGGAAGATGGAAAATCGACGGTTCGAGCAGTGGATCGGGCGCTTGATATATTGCTGTGTTTTATTTCAAAAACAGACTGGGCAATGACTGAGATTGCCGAACAGGTTGGCCTGCACAAAAGCACGGTGCACCGGATGCTCGCCACGCTCGAAGAGAAAGGCTTCATCGAGCGCGATCGCTCGACAGACCGATATCATTTGGGTTTAAAAATGTGGGAGCTGTCAGCCCATTTATCACGTTCAGATGATCAAGCAACAATTTGGCTGCCTGAGATGGAGCGTTTACGCGACCAGCTGGGCGAGACCGTTAGCATATACGTAAGAGACGGCTCTGAGCGGATTCGTATGCAAGCCGTGCAAAGCAATCAACCCGTTAGGCGGGTAGCGCCTGTAGGCGTGAGACTGCCGCTTTATGCAGGTGCATCGAGCAAGGTGCTAATCGCTTATTCAGATCCGATCGTACAGGAAAGCATTTTTGGAGATCCAGCTTGGCTGTACTCTCTGGATTTGGATCAATACAAGCAGCAGCTCGAAGAGATTTGTATGCAGGGATATGCCACAAGCTTCGAGGAACGGGAACCGGGAGCAGCGGCGCTTTCGGCGCCTATCTTTAACCGTACCGGCAAGCTCGCTGCTGCATTATCCGTGTCGGGTCCAGCCAGCAGGATGACGATGGACACGATGAGGGAATACGCCCCGGTTATGATGGAGTCCGCCAAACGGATGGGTACGATGATTCTATAGTCATAAAAGAAACAGCAGGCATGAGGTGATCCTCGGGCCTGCTGTTTTTGTTTAAACACATTAGGGTTGTTGGGTAGTGTAGCCCGTTTAAGCTACGCCTTTGCTGGGATGTTGCTTAGCTAGCGGTTGCTGCATCTAGGTTTTTAACAAGCAGCCATGGTCCACGAATGATTGGAGCATATGAGTTTCAGGATTAAGTCATCTAATCGGTGGGAGTGGAAGCTCCTGTGTATTGCTTTTTAGAGAAGGTAACGGACATCAGATACGCTATTTGCTCCTTTTTCTTACGTTTGGAGTGGCTAACGGACATAGGGTACGCTATTGGGCTTAAAAAGGTAGGATTTAGCTCGATATGGGACAAATAGCGGATTGTATGTCCGTTAAATTTGTTGTGGACGTTAATTGTAATAAATAACGGATCCTATGTCCGTTAGATGAAGTTTTGTGCGAAAAAGTGAGGCTATGACACTACAAGCGTGACTAAGACTAATGTTTTAGTGGCGCGCCTGCTCTCGGAGGGGAGCATGACTAAGGTGTTGGCTGTGCAAGCATGCTTAAACTCATAATGATTGATTGAGCATGTTTGGAAGTACTGGAGCCACGAGCAAGCATAGGCCACGGAAATTTTCCAGCGTACAGTGACAGGTAACACGTAAAACATAACAGGTAGCAAATAACAAAAAGTAGGTAACAACGCCATTGCTTAATAACAAACGAAAAAAGAGCTTTGCCGACGAATCGGCAAAGCTCTTTTTTCGATACGGCGCAGGATATGCGCAGATTATTACATGTTAGCGATCATTTGACGAAGTACAGTTTGCAGGATACCGCCGTTGCGATAGTAATCAACGTCAACTACCGAGTCAAGACGTACAATTGCTGGGAAGTCGAATGTCGTGCCGTCTTCGCGAGTAGCCGTAACGGTAACTTGCGAACCTGGAGTAACGTCATTTGACAAGCCAACGATGTCGAATGTTTCGCGGCCAGTGATGTTAAGCGTCTTCCAGCCTTGACCTTCTGGGAATTGAAGTGGCAATACGCCCATACCAACCAGATTGGAGCGGTGAATACGCTCGAAGCTTTCAGCGATAACAGCTTTGACGCCTAGTAGGAATGTACCTTTTGCAGCCCAGTCACGCGAGCTACCTGTACCGTACTCTTTACCAGCAAGAACGACAAGGTTTTTGCCTTCGTTTTGATATTTCATCGATGCATCGTAGATCGACATTACTTCATCCGTTGGAAGGTAAGTCGTTACGCCGCCCTCTGTACCTGGAGCCACTTGGTTACGAATACGAATGTTCGCAAACGTACCGCGCATCATAACTTCATGGTTACCACGACGTGAGCCGTAAGAGTTGAAGTCTTCGCGTTTAACGCCGTTTTCGATCAAGTATTGACCGCCTGGGCTGTTAACTGTGATGTTACCAGCAGGTGAGATATGATCCGTTGTTACGGAATCGCCCATAAGAGCAAGTACGTTTGCTGTATGGATATCTTTGATATCAGAAAGCTCGGAGCTTAGGTTTTCGAAGAACGGCGGGTTTTGGATGTAAGTTGATTTTGCATCCCACTCGTAGCTTTCGCCCTTAGGTACCGAAATTGCGTTCCAACGCTCATTTTGTGTAAATACGTTTTCGTATTTGTCACGGAACATTTGCGGGTTAAGCGCAGCTGTCATTGCGTCGTTGATTTCTTGCGACGTTGGCCAAATATCTTTTAGGAATACAGGCTTGTTGTCTTCAGTGAAACCAATTGGATCAGTTGTCAAATCGATGTTAGTCGTTCCAGCAAGCGCATAAGCGATAACTAGTGGCGGAGAAGCCAGGTAGTTTGCTTTTACTTGTGCGTGGACACGGCCTTCAAAGTTACGGTTACCGGAAAGTACAGCAGATACGGTCATGTCATTGTCGATGATCGCTTTGCTTACTTCATCTGGAAGTGGACCGGAGTTACCGATACAAGTCGCACAGCCGTAACCAGCAACGTGGAAGCCAAGTGCTTCAAGCGGTTCGATTAGGTTTGCTTTTGTCAAATATTCCGTAACAACGAGCGAGCCTGGTGTTAGGGAGCTTTTTACATAAGCAGGTTTCTTAAGTCCAAGTGCTACTGCTTTCTTAGCAACTAGACCAGCGCCAACCATTACGCTTGGGTTCGAAGTGTTTGTACAGCTTGTAATAGCTGCGATAACGACTGCGCCTGTACCCATTTGGCTAACTTGGCCGTCATTATGGTTAACAGTAACGAACTGCTCGATTTTCTCATCAGAGAGACCGTAGCCGCCTTTGTCAATCGGTGTGCGGATGATGCTATTGAAAGATTCCTTCATTGCAGTAAGCTCTACGCGGTCTTGAGGACGTTTCGGGCCTGCAAGGGAAGGAACGATTGTCGAAAGATCAAGCTCAACCACATCCGTGAATACTGGATCTGGAGTCTCGTCTGTACGGAACATGTCTTGTGCTTTGTAGTAAGAGCCAACAAGCTCAATAAGATCCTCATTGCGGCCAGTTTGGCGCAAGTAGCTAAGAGTCTCGTTATCAACAGGGAAGAAGCCGATTGTAGCGCCATATTCTGGTGCCATGTTGGCAACTGTTGCACGGTCAGCAAGGCTGATGTTCGATAGACCAGGGCCGAAGAACTCAACGAATTTACCAACAACGCCTTTTTTACGCAAAATTTGAGTAACCGTAAGCGCAAGGTCAGTTGCTGTTGAACCTTCTGCAAGCTTGCCTGTCAATTTGAAACCAATAACTTCTGGCATTACAAAGTAAAGCGGTTGACCAAGCATACCAGCCTCAGCTTCGATACCGCCAACGCCCCAGCCCACTACGCCAAGACCGTTGATCATTGTAGTGTGGGAATCCGTACCTACGAGTGAGTCAGGGAATACGACTGTTTCGCCGTCAACTGTTTTTGTAGCTGCAACAGATGCAAGGTACTCCAAGTTAACTTGGTGAACGATACCTGTACCTGGTGGAACCGCGCGGAAGTTATCAAATGCTGTTTGTGCCCAGCGAAGGAAACGGTAACGCTCTTCGTTGCGCTCAAATTCAACTTTAGTATTGTACTCAAGTGCTTCAGGTGAACCAAATGCATCAACCATGATCGAGTGGTCAATTACAAGGTCAACTGGTACGAGCGGGTTGATTTTTTTCGGATCTCCGCCTGCTTTTTTCACAGTGTCGCGCATTGCAGCAAGGTCAACGACAACCGGTACACCTGTGAAATCCTGCAAAACGATACGAGCAGGGATGAAAGGAATTTCTTTATCTTCGCGTCCGTCAGCCCATGTAGCAAGCTGCTTTACATGTTCAGGGGTAATTGCGCGTCCGTCAAATTGACGAACAGCAGCCTCAAGCAATACTTTAATTGAAAAAGGAAGCTTGGAAATATCGCCTAGTCCTTGCTCTTCAAGTCCGCCTAGACGGTAGTAAGCATAAGACTTGCCGCCAGCGTCAAGCGTTGTGCGAACTGAATAATGATTTTGTGTAGACATCGTCATTCTCCTTTTAACTGTAGTCTGAGTTTCATTCTGTGAAACACTATTTCATAATTTCTATATCTATAGTATATCGTTAAAATAGTCCTTCCGTAAAGTCCAATTATGTCTTTATGCGCTTGGAAATGGCATTGAAAATGATCCTCAATGAATGTTACATGAAATGGCAGAGTGCTTCATATAATGAAGCAGTTAATCAGCGACAAGTTTAGCACGAAATACTTGATGACGTTCTCATGCCATAAAGGCAAGCTGTAGCAGCATAGGCTTGAAATATAAGATTGCTATCGAGAAGGTCAATCCAAAAACTTATATTTCATCGTGAAACGGCGGCCATGAAGCATTAAGGGAGAAGCTGCAGTCTTTTACAATTGAAATGTAAATTCGGTTAAGTTGGATTCCTATCCCAAAAGTTTATATTTCAACGCCAATCGAGTTAGCCTCATCAAAAGAKATGCTGCAGCCGTTTACGCTTGCACTCACGATAAGGTCAAGGAGGGATTGCTATGCCGCGAACAGGCAACCGGGGGCCAGGAACTCAGGGCCAAAAGCATAACCAAACATCATCCAAACCATCAGCTTCTCAGCGCAAGTCGCAGCAGAAAGTTGTAACGCATGCCATCCAGAAGCAGCCATCGCCTTCCGGGTTGCAAGCGGAGCGAAATGCTGAAATCGGCGATCAAGCACTGCAAAATCAAAAAAGAGCAAATCAGGAAGAAAAGCCAGTAAAACAACAAACGTCAAAGTTAAACTCGCTGCTTCGTTCCTCTGATTACGATCCGCACGATCAGCAAGGGAAGCTGCAAGGTTGGAAAGCTGCTGTTCATCGCTATATTAGCTTGTACAATCAAGCCGAAGCGAATCAGCATGCGGCTGTGCTGACCGATTACGTTACGGACCGCGATCATTGTGATCGCCTAAGATTCAGGCTTGAGCGTCTTCGTGAACGCGATTTGCTTAGAGGCGCGCTTCCAGCAGGAAGCGAAACAAAAGCAGAGCTCATACGCGTCAACGAATCATCAAGCGAGGTCTCTGTGTTGATTCGTCTCCACATCAAAAGAAGAATGGAGCAGTCTGGGCGTTTTTACATGGAAGAAAGATCTGAATTTGAGCGTCTTTGGTTAGGGCTCGCTGGTCACTCATGGAATGTTCTTCGTGTTGAGCCAATTATATCGGAAAGAAGACCGCGTTATGGCACAGCAGTAGACAATTGGATGACCGTCGATGATTACTCGGAGCTATTTGGCGAACAATCTTCGCCATCAACACCATACTTAAATTATGACCTATTACAGCAATTCAAACACAGGCCATCTGGTATTCGTTACAGGAGAGATTTGGTTGCTGCATATGCGGATCGTTGGTGGAATGAGGGGAACCCAGCGTATGAGCTTTTTGAGGTGAATTGTACCAATTACGTGTCCCAGTGCATCTTTGCAGGCAATGCTCCGATGAACTATACTGGTAAGAGAGAAACGGGCTGGTGGTATAAGGGCCGAAATAAGGGCAGTGAATGGTGGAGCTACAGCTGGGCGGTATCAAACGCGATAACCAACTATTTAACTGGTTCAAAGACCTCAGGCTTGCGTGCAGAGGTTGTGCAATCTGCGGATGAGCTGCAGCTTGGGGATGTCATTACGTATGACTGGAATGGTGATCATCGCTTTCAGCACAGCACAATCGTAACTGCTTTTGATTCGTTCGGTATGCCGCTAGTGAATGCGAATACCGTTTCCAGCAGGCATCGTTATTGGGATTATCGTGATTCCTATGCATGGACGGAACAAACGAAATATCGTTTTTTTCATATTGCAGATCTATTATAAATTATTGTACCGGAGGATATGCCATGGGGAGCAAGGTTAGAGTAGGTTTAGTTTACGGGGGGAAATCGGGAGAGCATGAGGTCTCTTTGCAAACGGCTTACGCTGTAATGGGTGAATTTGACTACAGCAAATATGAAATCAAACCTTTTTATATTACGAAGCAAGGCGAATGGAAAACGGGAGCCGTTTTGCATAACCGTCCAAGCAGTGTAGAAGATCTACGCAACACAACAGACGAGGCTGAGGAAAATGGCTTTGCTCTTGCTCCATTATTTCAAGGTTTGAATAGAAGCTCAAAATCGGCTGGCGATGAGCCGCGCATTGATGTGATTTTCCCATTGCTGCACGGAACATTTGGTGAAGATGGTACCATTCAAGGGCTGTTCGAAATGGCCAACATTCCTTACGTCGGAGCGGGTGTTCTCGCTTCTGCCGTTGGGATGGACAAGATTCTAATGAAAAAAGTATTTGCGCAAGAAGGCTTGCCGCAATGCGTTTTCCGGTACTTTAACCGTACACAGTGGGAGAGAGACGCATCTTTCTTCATCATGGAATGCGAGGTTTCACTCGGCTATCCATGCTTTATTAAGCCAGCCAACCTAGGTTCTAGTGTAGGCGTATCCAAAGCGAAAAACCGTGAAGAGCTTATTAATGCCATCAACTATGCGTTCCGTTTTGACCGTAAGGTTATTGTAGAAGAGTTCGTGGATGCCCGCGAGATCGAAGTAAGCGTACTTGGCAATGATGATGCCAAAGCATCCTTACCTGGCGAGATTGCGCCTTCTAACGAATTTTACGACTATAAAGCCAAATACATCGATGGAAAATCGACGATGCAGATTCCGGCTCATTTATCGCCTGAGCTTACAGAATCCGTTCGCGAAATGGCCGTTCGTGCATTTCAATCCATTGATGGCTCGGGATTATCACGTGTAGATTTTTTCCTTCRCAAAAGCGACAATCAGCTTTTTATCAACGAAGTCAACACATTGCCTGGTTTCACACCTATCAGTATGTATCCACTTATGTGGAAAGAAACCGGCATTCCATATAAAGAATTGTTAGACACCTTAATTTCCTTAGCTCTTTCCCGTCACGCGGAGAAGCAGCGGATAGATTTTACAGGTGAAGCATCACAATCGTAAGATGCATTTCTAACGATCTCTAATTTGTTATAATTTCTATAAATTTCTTAACTTTCTATAACTGTTTGTACACATATGAGAAAAAGATATAGGGAAAAATTTCTTTTATTATTTACTTTGGGGCTTCAATCCTTATCTTTGTATCCGAGGTAAACAGGTAAAAGATCTTTTTTCCTTCTTAAAATGGACAAGTTGTTCTTCAATGCCCCAAAAGCTCGGAAAGGGTTTAAAGGYATGTGAGAAAAACGCACCAAAAGTAAAGCGTGTCCCGTAGGGACGAAAGCGATCCCCCGCAAAAGTAGAAAGCTCGCGCAGTGCAACTCCTAGGTTAGTCCAATTGCGGGTGTCCAGAGGGTGCAACCCTCGGGGCCCTCCCTTGGAAGGGAGGGTTTGGGTGGGATCGAAAAGTTTGTGAAGCTCGAAAAGTTTGAAAGCTCGAAAAGTACGAAAATTTTGAATGACTTGAAAGGTTAAGAGGATTAATCTTTTAACGCACCAAAAGTAAAGCGTGTCCCGCAGGGACGAAAGCGATCCCCCGCAAAAGTAGAAAGCGCGCGCAGTGTAACTCTTAGGTTAGTTCAGTTGCGGGTGTCCAGAGGGTGCAACCCTTGGGGCCCTCCCTTGGAAGGGAGGGTTTGGGTGGGTTCGAAACGCTTG
>NZ_JBFTPZ010000059.1:0-37500 GCF_056398745.1 Paenibacillus sp. 01T424
GCTGCCAGCAGCGGAAAGTCTGCTGTTAGCACGTATGTGTTCTTACAACCTCCAAAGTAACCTAAATATGTGCCTGTAAGAACCTATAGGTTCTTATGGAGCCCGTCAGGCGTGCTGCCAACAGCGGAAAGTCTGCTGTTAGCACGTATGTGTTCTTACAGCCTCCGAAGTAACCTAGCTGAGCGTCTGTAAGAACCTATAGGCTCTTATGGAGCCCGTCAGGCGTGCTGCCAGCAATCAAAGGATCATCGCTGCAAGCACCTATGTGTTCTTACGGAGCCAACTCCGATCCACACAACTGCCCCTACATCAGCGCATGCCGTGAATTTTTTTAAACTGCTCCGGGCTTAACCCTTCAAGCCGCCTAAAGACGGAGCTGAAGTAGCTGGGGGAGTCGAAGCCGACGCGCTGGGAGATTTCGTGCATCTTGATCTCGCTTTCGCGGAACATAAGCTCCTTGCTCCGATTGACACGCTCTCGGTTTACGTATGCCATTGGTCGCATTTTCAATGCTTTCTTAAAAAGCAAGCATAGGTACTGCGGCGTTACATCGATACAGCCTGCTAAATCCTTTATCGTAATAAGCTTGCTGTAATTAGCTTCAATATAATGAAGAACAGGCTGCAGCTTCAAGTAGTTTTGTTCTACCGAGTGTGAGCTTACAAGAATAACCTTCATTAAATCAAGTAAAAACATGTAAACCAGCTTAGAGCACTCGAGACCGAGAAAGGATCGGCCGGATTGCGTCATTGCGTAAATGTTTTTCATGTGGGTAACAATCATATCATGATCAGCAGTCGAATAGACACCGGATTGTGTAATTCCAGCCTGCCTGAACAGCTTGTCGGACAAATCGCCTCTAAAGCTCATCCAAATGATTTCCCAAGGCGCTTGTATTGAAAAATATTGATGCTGCTCGTTCGGAAACAGGCAGAACCCTTGCCCAGCTCGAACGGTCATTTGTTGATCGCCAACATGGAGCTCGCCCGAGCCGCTAATGACTTGCAGCCATTGAAAATGAGGATAGCCGTTTGGACGGTCAATCGGCTCTTGATCGCTCCAATGCCCGATACTCGTGAGATAAACCGGGAGTGTCTTGTCTGTCTCTGTCAAAATCGGAAAAACCATCGTGTCGATACGGTGTCCTCCTGTTTCATATTTTTATAATAATGCGAAAATACTGTTATATAGTTGGTTCGATGAACAAGATATAATATGAATATCATTATAGTATAACCAATAATAGCTGCAAGCAAGACGAAAATGGAGGCAGATGAGATGAGTATGAAATTTCCCCCGATAAGTGCAAAAATTCCGCAAATGCTGCATGGTGCAGATTATAATCCAGATCAATGGCAGAAGTATCCTGAGGTGCTGGAGGAAGACATCCGCCTCATGAAGCTTGCACATTGCAACGTGATGTCTGTAGGCATTTTTGCATGGATGGCGATCGAGCCGGAGGAAGGCGTATTTACATTTGAATGGCTGGACACGTTGCTTGATAAATTTGCTGCTAACGGCATCTATGCCTTGCTTGCTACACCAAGCGGAGCACGCCCGGTTTGGATGTCTCAAAAATATCCGGAAGTGCTGCGCGTTGCACCTAACGGAATTCGTAATTTGCATGGTGCGCGTCACAACCACTGCTTCAGCTCACCTGTATATCGCGAGAAGGTAACGATCATGAACTCGAAGCTGGCAGAACGTTATTCGGATCATCCTGCGGTCATCGGCTGGCATATATCAAATGAATATGGTGGCGAATGTCACTGCTCGTATTGTGAAGACGCTTTCCGCGACTGGTTGAAAAATAAATACGGTACACTAGAAGCACTTAACGATGCTTGGTGGACGACGTTCTGGAGCCATACGTATACCGATTGGAGCCAAGTCGAGTCGCCAACCGAGCGTGGCGAGAAAGCGGTTCACGGCCAGAATGTTGACTGGAGAAGATTCGTTACGGATCAAACGGTTGATTTCTGCCACAACGAAATAGCTCCGCTGCGCGCCGCTAACAGTGAGCTTCCGATTACGACGAACTTTATGCTTGATTTTGAGCCGCTTAACTATTGGAAGTTTACAGAGCTGCTCGATATGATATCGTGGGATGCTTATCCAACTTGGCATGACAATGGCGGAGATGACAGCGAGCAAGCGGCGTGGATTGGCTTCAACCATGATGTGTTTCGTTCGCTTGGCGGCGGAAAGCCGTTCATGCTGATGGAAAGCACGCCGAGCATGACGAACTGGCAGCCGATCAGCAAAGTGAAGCGTCCAGGCATGCACATGCTGTCATCGCTTCAAGCGGTTGCACATGGCTCAGATACTGTTCAGTATTTCCAGTGGCGCAAGAGTAGAGGCTCAAGCGAGAAGCTGCATGGTGCAGTAGTGGATCATGTCGGCCATGAGCATACTCGCGTTTTCCGCGATGTGGCTGAGCTTGGCGAAGCTTTGGAGAAGTTGACCGAAGTAGTAGGTACAACTGTGAAGCCTGAGGTAGCGCTTATCTATGATTGGGAAAATCGCTGGGCAGTAAAGGATTCGCAAGGCCCGCGCAATAGCGGTCTTCATTATGAAGAAACGGCTAAACGCCATTATCGTCCGTTCTGGGATCTGGGTGTGCCAGTGGATATTATTGATTCGGAATGCAGCTTTGATTCGTACAAGCTCCTTATTGCTCCTATGTTATATATGGTGCGTCCGGGTGTAGGCGAGCGCATTGAACGTTTTGTTGAAAATGGCGGTACTTTCATCGCTACTTATTGGACAGGTATCGTCGATGAGAACGACCTATGCTTCCTAACAGGTTTCCCAGGACCGCTGCGCAAGACGCTTGGGATCTGGTCCGAGGAGATCGATTCGCTGCATGATCATGATTCCAATCAGGTCGTGCTGAAGGACGGAAATAAGCTTGGACTGAGCGGCCAATATACAGCACGCGAGCTGTGTGATCTTATCCATCTTGAAGGTGCGGAGGCACTTGCTGTTTACGGTGAGGATTTTTATGCGGGTCGCCCTGCCTTAACGGTAAATCATTTGGGTGCAGGCAAAGCCTACTATGTTGCATCGCGCAACGAAGCATCTTTTACAAACGATTTTCTGACTCGAATTATAGAGCAAGAGGGGATCAAGCGAGTTCTTGATTCCGAGCTGCCGCATGGCGTAACTGCACAATTAAGAACAGATGGCGTGAACGACTACGTCTTTGTATCCAATTTCAGTGCAAATGAATCTTCGGTTGCTTTAGATGCTCAGCAGTATACAGATTTGTTGACGGGTGCGGCTCTAAACAACAGTGTTGAATTGAAGCCTTACGGCTGCCGGATCTTGAAACGAGCTTCGAAATAATACTAGCCTCATAGAAAAGCTGTGTGAAGCGTACAGGAAACTGTATGTGGATCACAGCTTTTTTGTTGTTTAGTCATAAAGACTCTCTTATCGGAAAATTCAATAGGCATGTTTTTACGGAAATTAAAAAATATATTGTCGAATTTAACATTCCGATAACATTTCTACCTAATTCAATTGATGCTTACGACCTATAGTGAGTGCATAAGGAAAAAGAAGGAAGGGTGAGGGTGAAGTGACAGCGACTGTTCTAGATAAAGAAAAACAATCAGCTATCGAGAAAAATGAGCGTACTGCTCCAAACACACCACTTAACGGAAACGTACAACAATTAATTGAGGTAAAAGGAACCGATGAAAGTACTGTTAAGCAAGCGGAGCAGCGTGCTGATGAAAGAACAATGCATCCGGTAAAAGCAGAAGCAACGCGCCTGCATCATTTTTTGCGTCAGGCTCCAACAATAGACGCAGAGCATACATGCCGGCAGACGATCGCTGTGTTTAAGAAGCATCCGGAAAGTGAGTGCATTATCGTAACTGGGGAGCAAGGGGCTCCTATCGGTCTGATGATGCGCAATCGGTTCTTCCTGAAGCTGGGCCATCGCTTTAGCGCAGATTTGTATGATGACAAACCAATTACAAAGCTTATGGATGCGAGTCCGCTCGTAGTCGATTATGATTATGCACCGCAGCAGCTCATTGACAGCGCATTAAGCCGCCACGAGAGTGTGCTTTACGATTGTGTCATCGTTACGTTAAAAAATAAGCTTGCAGGTATATTGACTGTGTCGGACATGCTCAAGATTTCCCGGCTGCTGCAGCAGGAAGCCGTTGATGCGCAAATGAGTACGATTCGCTCAGCAGAGCAGCGGGTGAGAGAGATCGAACAAGCCGTCAGCAGCGTTCGCAAGTCAACTGAACATGGAGAGTCAATGTCTGTAGAGATGGTCGATTTGACCTTAACCGGCAAAAACGAGCTGGATAAAGTAACAAAAGCTTTTAACGCCATGACGCTGAATTCTGAGCTTCAGGAGAAACGGATGAATGAGCTTCAATCAGAGGCGGGGTCAATCAGCAAAGTTTCTTTACTAATAAAAGAACTGGCAGAGATGAGTAATCTACTTGCGCTGAATGCTTCTATAGAAGCAGCCCGTGCAGGGGAGCATGGGCGCGGGTTTGCGGTAGTAGCTGGTGAAGTGATGAAGCTTGCAGGCCAAACGAAGCAATTTGCGAACGAAATTACGACGTTAACGAAAACGATCGTTGACGCCATTACGCAAACGACAAGTCTCGCTCATTCAGGACGAATGGAGACGATCGCAAGCGAAGCGAATATCAATGAAGCCGTGGAGGTGTTTAATCATCTTTTCCGAGCGGCAGCTGATAATCGCAATAGCGCGAAGCAAATTGGCGTTTTATCGGAGCAGGCACATCAGCAAGCCGTTCATATCGCAGTCGAAATGAAAAAATTACAGCAATCTTATTTTTAACATGGAGTTTACAAAAACAGAATACGAGGTTTACAAACGGCTAGTAGTATAAAAGGCACGGGGATGAACCCTTACAGACATAATAAGAGGAGTGGTAGAGTTGTTAAAGAAAAAAGGGTTTAAAGGAATTCTAATGTTGTCGATGGTGACGCTGCTCGTATTCGCAGCTGCATGTGGTAATAATAGCGGAAATAAAGGTTCTGAAAATACAGGATCTAAGAATAACACTGCAACTAACGCACCAGCTGGTGAAGATGTGAAATTGTCAGGCGAAATTAAAATTGATGGTTCAAGCACAGTGTTCCCACTTACAGAAGCAGCAGCTGAAGAATTCAACAAAGAGCACAAAGATGTACGAGTACCGGTTGGCGTATCTGGCACAGGCGGCGGCTTCAAACAATTTTGCGCAGGCGAAATTGCCATTGCAGATGCTTCCCGTCACATCAAGGATGAAGAAGCAGCAGCTTGTAAAGCAGCTGGCATCGAATATACAGAGCTTTCTGTAGCATTTGACGGTTTGTCTGTTGTTGTAAGCAAAGACAATGACTTCATCGACCACTTGACAGTTGAAGAGCTGAACAAAATCTTTACAACTGGCAGCACAGTAACAACTTGGAAAGATGTTCGCGACACTTTCCCTGCTGAGCCGATCGTAATGTTCTCACCAGGCGCTGATTCCGGAACTTATGACTACTTTAATGAAGCTATTCTTGAAAAAGCAGGCATTCGCAATGATAAAGCAATCAGCTTCTCTGAAGATGACAACGCACTTGTTCAAGGCGTAGCAGGCAGCAAATACGGCATTGGCTACTTCGGTTTTGCTTACTTTGAAGAAAACCAAGATAAATTGAAAGTTGTTCCTGTAGACGGCGGCAAAGGCGCTATTGCACCAACTTATGACACAATTAAAGACGGCACTTATGCTCCATTGTCCCGTCCGCTCTTCATCTATGCAAACAATAAAGAGCTTGAGCGTCCAGAAGTGAACGCATTCGTTAAATACTATATCAACAACATCGGTACTTTTGCTGGCGAAGTTGGTTATGTATCCCTTCCAGATGAGCAATACGCAACTGAAGCAGCAAAAATTAAATAAGTAACAAACGACCTGATGAAAATGTGTGGTGTCTCGAGGGACATCACCTTTTTATCGGCACAAATGTAAACGAATTGTAAAGGCAAGAAGGAGGACGCTGCAATGCCAAGCCAAGGGCTGCAAACGGTCAGTAAGGCTCAAACAAACAGCAAGGAAGTCTATGATTTCAAAAATAAACGCGTAAGCATCATGAACAAATTGATGCCAATCCTATTGTTCCTGTGTGCATCCGTATCTGTTCTAACTACAATAGGTATTGTCGTCACACTCATCTCAGAGACCTATCAGTTTTTTCAAAAAATACCGATTTTTGATTTCTTGTTTGGGACCAAATGGTCACCGTTAATTCCGCCCAAAAGCTTCGGCGTTTTGCCGCTCCTGTCAGGCACGCTCATGATTACGTTTATCGCTTGTTTAGTCGCTATCCCTCTAGGGCTTGCAAGTGCCATTTACTTATCAGAATATGCACCGAAGCGGGTTCGTAAAGTAATTAAACCGATATTGGAGGTACTCGCAGGAGTTCCAACCATCGTATATGGTTACTTTGCTCTTAGCTTGGTTACACCTCTTATTCAAAGTATTTTTCATAGCGCCGGCGTGTTCAACGCATTAAGTGCCGGTATTGTTGTCGGTATTATGATTATTCCTATGGTTTGCTCGCTAAGTGAGGATGCGATGTCCTCTGTACCGCGCAGCTTGCGTGACGGCGCTTATGCGCTTGGCGCAACACGGTTCGAGGTTGCTTTGAAAATCGTTGTGCCAGCAGCCTTCTCGGGTATCGTGGCTTCTGCCGTACTTGCTTTCTCAAGGGCGATCGGCGAGACGATGATCGTTACGGTAGCGGCAGGCTCTACACCTAATATGACGGCTAATCCGCTCGAGAGCATCCAGACGATGACCGCTTATATCGTTCAGGTCAGCCTTGGGGATACGCCGCATGGAACGGTTGAGTATGGATCGATCTTCGCGGTCGGCATGACGTTGTTCGTCATTACATTCCTACTCAATATTCTTGCCCAGTACATTGCAAGAAGATTCAGAGAGGAGTACTAAGATGAACATATTTCTAGATGCAAACCGCAAGCAAATTGCTAATCGGCGGAAAAAGGATTGGATGCTTCATATCCTGTTCGTCGCCGCTACTTCCATCGGCGTTCTCGCGCTTTGCGCGTTAATCGTAGATATTTTGATCGACGGTATTGCAAGGCTCCAGCCTGATCTATTCACGAACTTCCCGTCTCGCAAAGCGGACGGTTCCGGAATGAAGTCGGCGCTGGTTGGTACGATTTACATGCTGCTTATTATGGCGCCTATTTCCTTTATTTTTGGAGTAGGAGCTGCGATTTTCTTGGAGGAATATGCGAAAAAGGGCCGGATTACCCGGATGATTCAGCTTAATATCAGTACACTAGCGGGCGTTCCGTCCATCGTATATGGTATTTTGGGCTTAACCTTGTTCGTACGACTGCTCGCTCTTGATCGCAGCCTCATTGCAGGGGCGCTCACGATGACGCTGCTTGTGCTTCCTATTATTATCGTATCTGCACAAGAAGCGATTCGTGCCGTTCCGAAATCACGCCGTGATGCTTCGTTCGCTCTAGGCGCGACCAAGTGGCAGACCGTTTCTCGCTCTGTTATGCCCTCAGCTCTTCCGGGCGTACTAACTGGCGTCATTCTTGCTATGTCTCGTGCAATTGGAGAAACGGCACCGCTAGTTATGATTGGAGCATTAACGTATGTTGCCTTTTTGCCAGAAGGTCTTAAGGATTCGTTTACGGTTATTCCTATTCAAGTGTACAACTGGTTGTCCAAGCCACAGCTTGAATTTAAGGAGCTTGCGGCCAGCGGTATTATCGTTTTACTAGCGCTGCTGTTGCTAATGAACTTTTCGGCTATTTTRCTTCGCAACAAGTATCAGAAGAATATTTAGGAGGAAAACGATATGGAAGCACTTATTAATATTAACAAGCTGAATTTGTTTTACGGCGCTTTCCACGCTTTGAAGGATGTAACGCTAACGATACCTGAGAAAGCAATCACTGCATTCATCGGTCCATCCGGCTGCGGAAAGTCAACTTTGCTTCGTACACTAAACCGTATGAACGATATGATTCCGGGCACTCGGATCGAGGGAGGTATCGCCATTGGCGGTACTGAAATTTACTCGAATGAAGTGGATGTAGAAACACTGCGCAAAAAGGTCGGCATGGTATTCCAACAGCCAAATCCATTCCCGAAATCGATCTATGATAACGTGGCATACGGTCCTCGCCTGCATGGTATTACTAGCAAGCGCGAGCTCGATGAAATTGTAGAAACAAGCTTGAAATCCGCGGTATTGTGGGATGAAGTAAAGGATCACTTGAAACGTTCCGCGTTCGGTTTATCTGGTGGACAGCAGCAGCGCCTTTGTATTGCCCGCGCACTTGCAGTAAACCCAAATATTTTGCTTATGGATGAGGCGACATCAGCGCTTGACCCGATTTCCACGCTGAAAATTGAAGAGCTTGCTCAAGAATTGAAAGATAAATACACAATCGTGATGGTTACTCACAATATGCATCAGGCAGCCCGCGTATCCAATCAAACGGTGTTTTTCTTGAATGGCGAGGTCGTTGAATACTCGGATACGGAGAAGCTGTTCTCCAATCCAACCGATCAGCGCACAGAAGATTATATAAGCGGACGTTTCGGCTAAGCCAAACGGATCGTGGGAGAAAACTTCTATTCAAGAGGTTGAATCATATGATTTTGGCCTTGCGAATGATGTTGTTTTACAAACCTTGTAGGGGGAATGCCGTTCATGATGACCACGCGTAAAGAGTTTGACCAAGGACTAGAGCATCTTCATAATTTGCTGATTGATATGGGTACTTTTGTTGAAAAAGCGCTCGTAGAATCGATGGAAGCATTAAAAACCGTTGATGTTGACCGTGCGAAGCAGGTCATAAAGCTGGACCCGTCGCTTAACCAAATGGAAGAAAAGATTACGGAAATCGGCTCGAAGCTGATCGCTACGCAGCAGCCTGTTGCCAAGGATTTGAGAAGAATTCTGTCCTCGTTTAAAATCGCAAGCGATTTGGAGCGTATGGGCGATCTCTCCGTTGATATTGCTAAGGTTGTATTGCGTTTAGAGGGTCAGGAGCTAATAAAACCGTTAATCGATTTGCCGCGTATGGCAGAAATTGTTCAGCTTATGACATACGAGTCCATTCAATCGTTTATTCAAGAAAACGTAGACCTGGCTTACAAAATGGCGAAGGACGACGATCAAGTTGATGCCCTGTATGGACAAATTACGCGCGAGCTTTATTCCCTTATGATGGAAAATCCTCGCAATATTACACAGTCATCGCTTCTCACTCTCGTCGGACGTTACCTCGAAAGATTCGGTGATCACGCAACGAACATCGGTGAGAGCGTCGTTTATCTCGTAACGGGCAATCGTCCGGATTTGAACGTATAACCTACTTAAAACATACTTAAGACCGCCCACGCTTAGCTGCTGGACGGTTTTTTTGTTTAGGAGAAAAGAACTAAGAAAAATGTCGAATTTTACCGCAAGTTAATCCTTTTATGCATCTCCATTCACAATTGGCTGGTAAAGTAATACATAAAGGAACTGAAATAGACGATAGTCGATTGAGGGGATTGGCATGAATGGAGTCGGGGTTGGTTTATTCAATCGAGATATGCTCCGCAGCATAAAAGAGCGCTGGCATGAAGGCGGAATTGGTGTCATCTACGTCCGTTTTCGCATTGGGAACACAGCAGCAGAATCAGCATTGCAGCTATGGGAGGGCACGGAGGCAAGGCTTTTCTGGCGTCAGCGCCTTGAATGGGATTACTTTTATTTATTTGATCGGCAGCAGAAGGATGAACCGATCATTCGAGTGGTCGAGAAAGCGATGGAGCGGCTTATTGATAGGCTAAGGAAGTCTGATGCAAAAAAGGAAGACGGGGCTTTCTCAGACATCGATCTGGAGGTAAGCATAGGTCTTTCAACGGCATACCCTCCAGCAACCGGCCGTTCCTCGGAGTCGGTTGTTTATCGGATGATTCTTGATGCGATGGAGCAAAGCGCATATAACGTTACTCTCGGAAGGAACCGCCAAGAATCTCTATCCGAAGGCAAACCGAAAATAGAAAACTACGGTCAGATCATCGGAGCAGGCGAGCCAGTGCAGCAGCTGCATTTGCCGGGGAACCATAGCCGAACCGTTCGAATTGGCGGGCTTGCTGCACCTTTTCCGATATTTCCTGCCCGGGCCAGGGTGTCCGAGGTTGCTTATTTTTTCGATACGAATGCGAAGGCGCAAGGCGCGGTCATTGTCGATAAAGGCAGACCGATAGGCATCTTAATGAAAGAGAAGCTGCATCAAATGTTAGCCGGACAATTCGGGCTGCCTCTTTATTGGAACAGACCGATTGAGCGGATTATGAACAATCAACCGCTTATTGTGGATGAGCAGCTTACTGTCGAGCATGTATCTCAGCTGGCAATGGCAAGGGATTTCTCACAGCTATACGATGTCGTTCTTATTACGAAGGATGGACAGATGGCAGGAGCAGCTACGATCAGGTCTATCTTGGAATGCATGACGGCGCTTCGCACAGAGGCAGCACGAACAGCTAATCCGCTTACGGGGCTGCCGGGGAACGAGGAAATTCAGCTTGAACTGAGCCAGCGGATCGGACAAGGTGAGCCGTTTGCTGTCGTTTATGCGGACTTGGACTATTTTAAATGGTATAACGATTCCTTTGGTTTTGGGCTCGGAGATAATTTGATCCGCTATTTGGGAGATATTCTGCGTATGGAGCTTGATCAGCTCGGAGCAGGCGACGATTTTGTCGGACATATAGGCGGAGATGATTTCATCGTGGTAATGAGAGCAGATTCGGCGGAGCAACTATGTCAGGCGATGATAAAGCGTTTCGATAGCGGGATTAAAGCATTCTACGGCGGCGTTGAAGTAACGACAGTTGAGGATCGAGAGGGCAATCTCATTGATCAGGAGGGTGTAACGCTTTCTTTGTCACTCATGTTATGGGATGGCAGAGTAGCGCTTGCGGCAGATGATATTCCGAGGATTGCGGCAAAGCTGAAGAAACAAGCGAAAGCACTTAAAGGCAGCGTCTATGTCATGGATCAAATTATAGGAATGCATCATGGAGAGGAACGGAACGGAAATTGAGACAACTACGGGACATATGGCGGCTAAACGATACGGAAAACGTGAGCTCGGGTCATCTTGGTATTATTTATTTATCATGGCAGTTTCCTACGGATGTTCGGAAAAATCACTTATCCTCGCAGCATGAGAAATGGCGTGTTTTTGCAGAGAATGAGGTGAAGGCTGCATTTGGAAGCTCTTTACTATATGAAGGGCTGCAATGGATGAAGGAGGATTTATTTATCCATATGCGTTTGCCGGCCGGGCATCAAATGCTGCAGGAGGACTGGCTGCTTGAGCTGGCCTATAAGCATACCGCTGATTGGGAGAAACAATTTGCAGAGGAGATTTGCTATGAGGGGCTAGCTGATGTGCTTGGGAAGCTCCATATTGGTGTATCTGTCGTACCCAATGACAATGACCCTGTGGATGGCCTCGTCTGGTATGATGCGATGAAAAAAGCAATTTTGCACGGGCAATCCGCCGGATCGATGGAGCGAAGCTTGAAGCGCCGAGCTCTGGAACGAGTCATTAGCGAGCGGCTTATTCAGCCAGTATATCAGCCTATCGTATCGCTGCTGCGCGAAGGAGAGGTATTTGGCTTCGAAGCGCTATCACGTACGCAGGATCAAACTTGGTTTAATGGACCTATGGAGCTCTTTCAGTGTGCTGAGCAGGAAGGATTGACTTATAGCTTGGATAGACTGGCTAGAGAAAAGGCGATAGACGGCTGTCTGAGGCTCATGCCAGGGCAAAAGCTATTCATTAATGTGATGGCGCAAATTATGGAGGATCCAAGCTTCTCGCCTGGCCAAACACTCAGTCTGCTGGAGCAGCATAAGCTATCGCCCCATCATGTCGTATTTGAAATTACAGAACGAAGCTCAATCGCGGATTTTGGCTCTGTGAAGAAGGCGCTGGAGCATTACCGAAGCCAAGGTTATCAAATTGCAATTGATGATGTTGGAGCGGGTTATTCGTCATTGCAATCTATCGCTGAGCTGCGACCTGATTATTTGAAGGTGGATCGGTCGATTATTCAGAATATCCACTTGGATGAGATGAAAGAGCATATTTTGTACACGCTGGTTCAGATTGCAGCAAAAATGGATATTTCGATTATCGCCGAAGGCATAGAACTTGAAGCGGAGCTTGCGAAGGTGCGTGAGATGGGGATTGAATATGCTCAAGGTTATTTATTAGGCAGGCCTGCTCCATTTCGTTCCATGATGATGTAACCGATACAAAAAAGGGCTATCCCATCGCAGTGATGCTTGGGAATAGCCCTTTTTGTGGTATACTTAAAGGTATGAATGTTACATAAAGAAGGTGTTGATTCCTTATGGAAAAATGGATGCTAATTGACGGAAACAGTATAATCTACCGTGCGTTTTTTGCTTTGCCGCCGCTTACGAATTCGGCGGGCAATCACACGAATGCGATTTTTGGGTTTACAACGATGCTGCTTAAGCTGCTTGAACAAGAAAAGCCGACTCATGTGCTGGTTGCATTTGATGCCGGCAAGGTCACTTTTCGCCATGAAGGTTATGCGGAATATAAAGGCGGAAGACAAAAGACACCGCCAGAGCTGTCAGAACAATTTCCAGTGCTTAAGGAGCTGCTTCAAGCCTTTAGCATTTCACAGTTTGAGCTGTCCGGTTATGAGGCCGATGATATTATCGGTACGCTAACGAAGGCAGCTGACGAGAAAGGTGTAGAAACTTTTGTCGTTACTGGAGATAAAGATATGCTGCAGCTTGCTTCAGACAAAGTAACCATTGCGGTAACACGCAAAGGCGTTAGTGATGTTGAACTTTACACACCAGAGACGATCCAAGAGAAATACGGCCTTGTGCCGATGCAAATTATCGATCTTAAGGGGCTCATGGGGGATACCTCTGACAACATCCCTGGTGTTCCGGGCGTAGGCGAAAAAACGGCGCTTAAGCTGCTTCATGAGCATGGATCCGTTGAAAGCGTGCTTGATAACTTGGACAAGCTAAAGGGCAAGCTGAAGGAAAACATTGAGAGCCATAAAGATGATGCTACGATGAGCAAGCGCTTGGCGACGATCTTCCGTGAAGTGCCTATAGAAAAGTCTATCGATGACATTCGTTATGCCGGGTATGATGGTTCGAAGCTGGCTGAGGCGTTCCGCAAGCTGGAATTTAAATCATTAATTGATCGCCTGGAGCTAGGTGCTGAAGCGGGTGATATGGATAAGGAAGCCGAAGCTGCTGCAGCTGATTTGAATATTAATGTGATCGAATCAGAAAAAGACGCAGAGATGCTGGAGAAGCTTATTCAACTGCTCCAGAAGTCGGACAAAAATGGCTTGTATATCGAAGCCATTGGGGAGAATCCGCATCATGCCGAGCTGATTGGCCTTGCTATCGCTACTGATGAAGCTGTGTTTGTAATGCCATATTCAGTGCTTAAGCAGCCTTTCGCAGCGAAGCTTCGCGACTGGCTCGAACAAGCGGACAAGCCGAAATACGGCTTTGATCTCCATAAGGTGGAGCTGGCACTCAAATGGAGCGGAATCAGCTTCGAGGGTTCTGCTTTTGATGTGCAGCTGGCAGCATATTTGCTCGATCCTACAGAAGCAAGCCAGACATTAAGCGGCATTAATGAGAAGCAAGGCTTGTCGACACTGCCGCCGGATGAAGCTGTTTATGGCAAAGGCGCGAAATTCAGAGTGCCTGATGCCGATACGCTTTACCGCCATTTATCGCTGAAAGCGGAAGCGGTTCGGAAGCTCGTGCCTCTGTTAACCGAAGAGCTAAGCAATACGGGCATGAGCAAGCTTTATTTTGACATGGAGCATCCATTGTCCCGCATTCTTGCAGGGATGGAGTTTCAGGGCATTAAAGTAAAGTCGGAGGAGCTGGAGGCGCTTGGCCGTAATTTGGAGAGTAAGCTGACAACAATCATTAGCAGCGTGTACAAGCTTGCTGGTACGGAATTTAATATCGGATCGCCAAAGCAGCTGGGTGAGATTTTATTCGAGAAGCTTGGCCTGCCTGCTAAGAAAAAGACGAAAACAGGTTATTCGACGGATGCTGAGGTACTGGAGGAGCTTGCTCCTTATCACGAGATTATTCCGCTTATCCTGCATTATCGTCAGCTCTCGAAGCTGCAATCTACTTATGTAGAGGGCTTGCTTAAAGAGGTGCGCAAGGAAACAGGCAAAATACACACGTATTATCGCCAGACCATTGCAGCTACCGGTCGTCTAAGCAGTCAGTTCCCTAACCTGCAGAACATTCCGATTCGTCTTGAGGAAGGACGCCAAATTAGGAAAGCCTTTGTACCGTCCGAGCCGGGCTGGTCCATCGTAGCAGCTGACTATTCACAAATTGAGCTTCGTGTGCTCGCACATATTGCTGATGATGAGAATATGAAGGAAGCGTTCATTAAGGACATGGATATTCACACCAAAACAGCGATGGATGTATTCGGCGTAACTGCCGAGGAGGTTGATTCCAACATGCGTCGTTCGGCAAAAGCGGTCAACTTCGGCATCGTGTATGGCATCAGCGATTTTGGCTTATCGCAAAACCTTGGCATTTCCCGTAATGAAGCTGGAAAGTTTATTGCGGATTACAAGGAGGTTTTCAAAGGCGTTCGCCAATATATGCACGATATCGTTCAGCAAGCGAAGCGCGACGGGTATGTGGCCACACTGCTTGAGCGCAGGCGTTATCTGAATGACATCAATGCTTCTAATTTCAATTTGCGATCCTTTGCTGAACGTACAGCGATGAATACACCGATTCAAGGTACTGCGGCAGATATTATTAAGCTGGCCATGGTCCATATGGACGCTGCGCTGCGCGAACGCAAGCTGAAGAGCCGCATGCTGCTGCAGGTGCACGATGAGCTCGTGTTCGAAGTGCCGCAAGAGGAGCTGGAGCTGATGAAGACGCTTGTACCTGAAGTGATGGCTGGAGCGCTCAAACTTGATGTTCCTTTGAAGGCCGATATGAGTTTCGGTGACAATTGGTATGAAGCAAAGTAACCCACTGGCGGGCAGTTTCGGGTATAATGGTTGTTGAGGTGAGGAGAAATGCCTGAATTGCCAGAGGTAGAAACAGTTAGAAGAACATTAATTGAACTTGTAGCGGGAAAACGTATCCAATCAGTAACCGTTAGACTCCCGCGTATTATACAGCGTCCAGCAGAACCTGAACAGTTCGCGGATGCGCTTGTCGGACATACGATCCAGACGGTTGAGCGACGCGGCAAGTTTTTGCGGATCATCTTGGACGGGCTCGTACTTGTATCGCATTTGCGAATGGAAGGCCGATATGGGGTTTTCCCATCGGAAGAGCCGATTGAGCTGCATACTCATGTTATCTTTCATTTCGAAGATGGCACGGATTTGCGTTATAAGGACGTTCGCCAGTTCGGTACGATRCATTTATTCCAAGAAGGGCAGGAGCTTGAGCTTCCGCCGCTTAACAAGCTTGGTATAGAGCCGCTTGAGCCAGCCTTTACGCTAGAAGCGCTTCGCGGGAAACTCGAGAAACGCGCGACTAAGATTAAGCCGCTATTGCTTAATCAAGAGCATATTGTCGGTTTGGGCAACATCTATGTAGACGAAGCTTTATTTCAAGCACGTATACATCCGGAGCGAACACCTAGCACATTGAAGCCGGCCGAATGGAAGCGACTTTATGAAGCGATACGTTCGACACTGGGAAATGCGGTTGAAGCAGGCGGTTCGTCTATTAAATCGTACGTTAATGGACAAGGCGAGATGGGAATGTTTCAGCATCAGCTGCTTGTATACGGCAAGAAGGATGAGCCTTGTCCAACCTGTTCAAGACCGATTCATAAATTTGTTGTTGGCGGCCGAGGTACCCATATTTGCAATAAATGCCAGACACTGCACGCATCAGGAAAATAATACGAACTGCAGCAAATGTTAACCAGCATGCACAGTCAAATACTCCCCGCATATGATAAGTGTGTTACGAACAATAGGCGGATGTCTACTTACAGCTTCTTGTAAGCCGGATCGCCGCTGTGCGGGGAGGGACTAAAACATTGTTCGCGCATGTAGTTTCACTATTAGTTCTTGCTGTTGCTGTTAGCGTAGACGGTTTTGGTGTTGGCGTTACTTACGGTTTGCGGAGGATCCGCATACCGATCGTGTCAATACTGATTATTGCTTGCTGCTCTGGTATTATTATTTATTTGTCCATGCAGGTTGGCGGATTGATAACCACGTTCCTGTCTGAATTCGTTGCGCGTCTCATTGGCGCATGTGTCCTCATGCTGATTGGTGTCTGGGCGCTATTGCAGCTTAGACGAAACAAACAGCAGCAGGATGATGTGAGGCATGAGCACGTAGAAACCGCAGTACAAGAAAGTGCTGCTTCGGCAGAAGCTGGCGCAAAAACACATGCCGGAGAGATCGCGAGTGCTGCGCTTGTCGTTATGGTAGAGCTGAAGCGTCTAGGGCTCGTTATTCAGATTTTGCGCACGCCACAGTCGGCTGACGTCGATAAATCAGGCACCATCTCTGCATCGGAGGCCGTCATGCTTGGCTTTGCATTATCACTTGATGCATTTGGAGCTGGACTTGGGGCTGCGTTGATCGGATTGCCTTCCTTACTTACGGCTTTAACGATAGCGGCGGCAAGTGCTCTTTTTCTTGTTGGCGGTATCCGTTTTGGCTTTCGTTTCTCCGCTTGGAAAGGCATGCAGACATTAGCTATGCTGCCAGGCATATTATTAATCATAATCGGAATCATGAAGCTGTTATAATTTGAGGTGAAAAGGATGATAATCGGATTAACCGGCGGTATTGCCAGCGGCAAAAGCACAATCGCAAACATGCTCGTCGAACGCGGTGCGCTGCTGGTCGATGCCGATCAAGTCGCAAGGGAGGTTGTACTTCCCGGGGAACCAGCATTAGAGGCAATCGCCTCTACGTTTGGACAAGCTGTCCTTGAAACGGACGGTTCTCTTAACCGCAAAGCTCTCGGCGAAATTGTGTTTCGCGATAAACAATCATTAGCAAAGCTTGAATCCATAACCCATCCAGCTATACGGGCGCGGATGCAGCAAACCATACATACTTACGCAGAGCAGTATCCAGAACGATTAGTAGTAGCTGACGTGCCGCTGCTATACGAGACGAAGCAGGAGCATCTGTACGAAGGCATATTGGTCGTATATGTACCCGCTGAGCTTCAGAAAAAGCGCTTAATGGAACGAAACCATTTGCCTGAAGAAGAAGCAAGCCGGCGCATCGCACTGCAAATGGATATTGAGCAAAAGAGACTGAAAGCGGATTGGGTCATCGATAACAGCGGATCGCTGGAGGAGACGAAGCGTCAGCTGGATGAATTTTGGAAAAGTAAGTGTATGCCATGAGGGTATTCCAAAAGAAAAGGGTGCTGCTCGTCCTGCTGCTTGGTTTATTGACGATTTTATTTCTCAAATCAGATTGGCTTGCGGAGTGGATGTATCCGGTTCATTACAAAGAAGACATTCGTGCAAGTGCTTCTAACTATGGCATTGAGTCGCATTTAGTGGCCGCGATTATTCGCAGTGAAAGCAATTTTCAGACAGGCAAGGAATCGAAGAAGGGTGCACTGGGCTTAATGCAAATTATGCCTGATACGGCTGCATGGGTCGTTCAAAAAGCAGGATTTCAAGCCGTAACGGATGATATGCTTATGAATCGTGCAGACGTTAGCATTGAGGTTGGCGCGTGGTATTTAAGATCTCTTAATCAACAATTTGATCAAAATAAGATAGCTGCAATTGCTGCATACAACGCGGGTCCAGGAAATGTTCGCAAGTGGCTTGACTCGGGGACTTGGGATGGAACGATCGAATCGGTTAAAGAAATTCCGTTTGGAGAAACTAGACACTATGTGCAGCGAGTCATTTACTATTATAATAAGTATAAGGACTTATATCCGAGTCTTTAATGGATGATCCTTAACGATAACGAAAATAAATGAAGCCTTGGAGGCTCGTCTCTTCATGGACGAGCCCTGCCAAAGCTTCGGTTATTCATACAACTTTTAATGAATCATTATTTGTATTGACCAGCAAGGGATTGCTCGGCAATTTGCACTAGGCGACGGGTAATGTATCCCCCGATGGAGCCTGCGTCTTTTGTAGCCATGTTGCCGTAGTATCCGTCTTGCGGAATTGCGATGCCTAGCTCTTGAGCAACTTCATATTTCATTTGGTCAAGGGCAGCTGTCGCTTGTGGCACTACCAATTGGTTACTGCTGCGGGATGCGCTCATGTATGTTCACCTCCTTGCGGTTGGTAAAAGTATTATGTGCAAAAATCTGAACTTCATTACAGGAATTACATGGAAATTAAATTTTTTTTTCGAAGAGTCCATTTTTGAGGCTCAAGCGACTAAGAAAGGAGGCAATACGCATCATGAAATGCCCATACTGCGACTATGCCGGAACGAAAGTATTAGATTCCAGACCGGCCAACGAAAACAAATCCATTCGTCGCCGCCGTGAATGCGAAAAGTGCAGCCGCCGCTTCACGACATTCGAAATGATTGAAGAGACGCCTCTGATCGTCATCAAAAAAGATGGCAGCCGTGAAGAGTTCAGCCGTGACAAAATATTGCGGGGTCTTATCCGCGCCTGCGAGAAGCGTCCGGTACCAGTGGAGCGTCTAGAGGTAATCGTATCCGAGGTTGAGAAGGAGCTGCGCACAACGGCACATGCCGAGGTTGATAGCAGCGATATTGGTGGAATCGTTATGAACGAGCTTTATCCTGTAGATGAGGTAGCTTATGTCAGGTTCGCATCTGTTTATCGCCAATTCAAGGACATCGATATGTTCATGAAGGAGCTCAATAATTTGCTGTCCAAACACCCGCTCAATGGTATGATAGATAAAGATTGACAGTTTTGACGACCCTGTGCTAAGATCAATCTTGTCGTCATTTGGGGCCTTAGCTCAGCTGGGAGAGCGCATCGCTGGCAGCGATGAGGTCAGGGGTTCGATCCCCCTAGGCTCCACCATAATAAACCATTCAAACCACTTCTGTTGAAGTGGTTTTTTTATTATTTGGTGGAGCCTAGCAAGGGGCAGATCGCGCGCACGAAGCGTCAGTGTAGGAGCACGGCATCGAAATTACCGCTATGCTTTGCTTCATACGGATAATATCTGTGAAAATATAATCAGAATTTCGATCCCCCAGGGTTCAGTCCGTGCGGACGTAATGAAATGAGTGGGCATCGAAGGAAAGTAGTAAGAAAAGCCAATAAAAAAGCAGTACCACCACTATAAAAGTGTTGATACTGCCATATTCAGTGATAATTGTTTTACTAGTTAGAATTTACTTGCTACTTTAAGAGCTTTTTCAAGACCATTCGCAATGATCTCTTCTGCTTTTTCTGGGAATTGATTGTGGCCTTCTATCACAATTGTCTCTATATCATTTACTCCGAAGAAGCTCATCATACTTGCTACATATTTAACAGCCATTTCAACGTCAGCTTTTGGTCCTTCAGAATATACACCGCCACTAGCGTTTAATAATGCAATTTTCTTATTCCCCATAAGTCCTACTGGACCGTCTGGTGTATATTTAAATGTTTTACCTGCTCGGTTTAAATAATCAATATATGTGTGTAGCACAGCTGGGATTGTTAGGTTCCATAATGGGAAACCAAACACAACTTTATCAACAGCAAGGAATTGATCTAAATATTTATCAGCAACAGCTACTGCTTTTGCTTCTTCTGCTGTTAACGCAAGTCCTTTACTTGTTTTAAAAGTGCCATTAATCATATCTACGCCTACATATGGCAATTCATCCTTGTATAAATCAAGCTCTATTATTTTATCATTTGGATGCGATTCTTTGTAACTCGCAAAAAATGCATCATATAATTTTACACTGACCGATTGATTTGCTGGGCGATTGTTTGCTTTTACGAATAAAACTGTTGTCATTTGTTCCTCCTGATGTTCACTACTCTAAGGTGTTTTATTTTTAATTACTAAAAAGTTCATCATATTGGGTTCACAATATCTTTTTGAATCTATACTCCATATCCCCACCCATAGCTGCAGGTGTATCACCAGTTTCTCTGAAATCATGAGTATAAATTTGTTCAAACGGACCCCAATTTACTTGCTTATAAAATTCATAACAAGGGAATCCATCGTGTTCCCCTTGAATGTCGACAATACCATCTTTTTTGACAAGTACAGTTAATAGATAGTCAACAGGAGGTGCTAATACATTTAATGGGTTGCTAGCACTTGCACTCATTTGAAATTTGACCTCGTCTGACTCCCATACAATATCCGTGCACAAAATGCCTTCCGTACTAGCTTTTCCTGATCTTTTATTAATGGAACCATCAGGAGTTGTGATTTTTTCTGTTGTTATGCCAGTATTCACATATGTGAAAATTTCTTTTTTGTAGAAATCTACAATTACTTCTTGTTCAATTCTTGAACGCAAAGTGTTTACTGCATAAGGTGTAAACTCACGTGAGTCACCTTCGAATTCGATTGTGTTACCCGTTTGAATATCTTTCCTAGGTTCAGTCCAAGATGTTGGAATAAATACACTTGCTCTAACTTTAACGATAGTAGTCATGAGAATACACCTCTGTAATGTTTAATATTATTTTTCGTATGGTTAAATGCTTGCTTTTCCTTTAATATTTGCTGTTTACAATCTTCTACTTAATATTTATTTCTAGAGTGTCGCTTTGAAATTGTATTCCATTTCCCCTGCTAGCGCTGCTGGAGTGTCACCAGTTTTTCTGAAATCATGTGTATATATGAATTCAAATGGACCGAAATCTGTTTGTTTATAAAATTCATAGCAAGGGAACCCATCATGGAAACCTTCGATATGTGCATCCCCACTTTTGTTAACGTTTATAGTTAATACATAGTCAGCTGCAGGTGCTGATGTATTCAAAGGATTGCTGGCACTTGCCCTCATTTCAAAAGAAACATCATCAGCGCCCCACATAACATTCGTACATACAATGTTTTGTGTATTTGTTTTTCCTTTTTTATGTTCGATAGAACCGTCTGGATTTGTAATTTTCACAGTCGTAATACAAGCATCTGCAAATGTGAAAATTTCTTTTTTATAAAAATCAATAATCACTTCTTGCTCTAATCTTGATCTCATTGTATTTACAGCGTAAGGTGTAAATTCGCGTGCATCACCCGTATATTCGAAGATCCTTCCAGTTGAAGGATCTTTAATAGGTTCCAACCAAGCATACGGTGCAAATACACTTCCTCTAATTTTAACGATATTAGCCATAAGAACCCTCCATAATTTATTAATTTTGTCTCGGTGAATTCTATTTCTTTCACAATCGTAATATAGTCAACTTGATTGACTATATTACGCATAGTACAATGAACTCTGAACAAAGTCAACCTAGTTGACTTTATGTAAGGAGGTAATATGTATGAATAATCAATTTTTTAGTGAATTAGATCTTACATCCCTTTTGTCATTATCTTTTAGTGTATCGATTAATGAACTACATAACAGATTGAGTGAATTGGGATTTGATGATATTAGACCTGTACATGGTTTTATGTTTAAATGTATCAATCCTAATGGAGCAACAGGTATAGAACTAGCCGAATATTTAGGAGTTACAAAGCAAGCTGTGAGTAAAATGGTGGATTATCTCGAGCAATGTGGTTATGTAATACGCAAAGCTCATCCCACTGATAATAGAGGGAAAATTATTATTTTGACCGAACGAGGTTGGTTAGTAGTGAAAGCAAAAGAGAAGATTCTAACTGAGATTGAGCAACGTTGGATTGAAAACATTGGAGCAGAACGACTGCAAATGCTCAAAGAAGATTTATCAAAATTAATTTATGGAGCAAATGAAGGTAATTTACCAACAAGAGTAAGACCTGTCTGGTAATTATAGAAAATTAAAACCCTTCCTATGATTGAACGGGACTGACCCCCAAAAATAGACATTAGAAAAAAACCTGGGTTAATCTAAACTATTTTAGGGGGTGTTTGGCATTGGCTACAAAAGGACAGAAGTTTAAACGTTACAGTTAGGAGACCAAGCTAAAAGCAATCGAGCTAAAGCTAGGTGGCAAAACAAAAAGGGAGATAATAAAGGTATTGGGGATTGAAGATGAAGGTCAGATTAAGGTATGGATGCGTAAATACAAGCAACTCGGAGAGTACAGGCTTATGGATAATAGAAGGCGCCGTATGCAGGACGTGTAGCGGAGAATAAACTTAATCGTGATTTTACAGCCGACAAACCCAATCAGAAATGGGTCACGGATATTACTCAGTACCGCGTGTTCGATCAGAAGATTTACCTGTCCGTAATTAAGGATTTGTTTAATACTGAAATTATTGCTTATCACATGAGTTTCAACAATGAAAATCCGTTGGTTTTAAAAACGTTTGAAAAGGTATTTAACAAGCTGACTCCGGTTGAGTACCGTCGCCAGCTTGTTTCCTAGGGCTTTTTTCAATTTCTACAAAATCGGGGTTGACCATGCAGCATAGGTTTTTTTATTGTCTACAAAATGGAGTCTTGTTCAGACTGCTGCACTGGTTATTTAACTATCGTTATCCGATTGTACATTTGTTGCCCTAAGGCCTTGCGGTAGCAGTTAATAGCCTCTAGTCGTTCAGCTCATTCACAGAAAAGGGTTAATATTTGTAATATCTCCAGTGGATCGGTCCACTGTTATAAGAAACCGGCCATCGCTAGTAAGATTGCCCTCGTAAGAAGGTCTAATTTCAAATAAAACAAGTGAGTCATTGGCGTAGCTATGTTCTGTTGTTGTAATTTGTACTTCTTGAACACTAACATCCAAGAATTGTTGAGCCAATTGAGTCGCTTTCTCTTTACTTTGGTCTATTGAAATCCATTGTTCTTTTTGTATTTCATTGCTTTTGTTTGATTCTTTAGCTGCCTTCATATCGTTAATACCAATTATTTTATTATTTTGACCAACCCATACACGCATACTGTCGTCTGCGGTTACATAAGTGGCAGTTTCTCTTTCATCTTTTATAAGTGAAAATCCAGTCAGGTTAAAATACTTCTGCAATACGAGAGTAGCTTCTTCTGCAGTATTGACTGTCAGGCTTTGGATTTGGCCGCCTCCAGGCTTCGATAGCTTTGCCACTTCCACTGTTTCATTTGATTGGGTATTCCCTTGAGCATTTACTAATGAGAATGAGCAGACAGTTAATAGCGTTGCTAATCCTAATACAGATAAGCGCATAGAATTTTTCTTGAAATGTTTAATCATGAGTATTCTCCTCTTGAGATGCTTGTAATTACCCGATAATCCGACCAAACTTGGATATCTCCGGGCTCCTGCATAATGCTCCAATAAATTAATGATCGTCTGGCCGTAAGCTGCTTTGTGTTCAGCATGGATGTAGGACAAGGCTAATGCATCACAGGCTACCTCTTGATCTGCTCGCATTCGTGCGTAGACAACCCACATTATCGGATTAAACCAATGTAAAATAACCAGAACATGCATGAGCCAATTCATCGCAACGTCCCTGCGCTTGATATGTGCCAGTTCATGATTGAAAATATAACGGAAATGATCGGCATCCATCGAACGAATCAACGAACTGGATAATAAAATCCTTGGTTTCATAAACCCATAAACCGCAGGACTCGGCACTGCATCTGTTACGGTCAGAAGAATCGGTTGTTTGACCGACATTTGGCGCTTGCATTGCTCGAATACTTGTAATACCGCCGGATGGGTTACATTGGGCTGGTTTTTAATTCGTCTATACACGTTGATATTGGCTATAAGGGTTACAAGGCTCAAGATTATGACCCCTAGCAACCAACCAATGAACAGGATGTCTCGCAGCGTTATTTTGGATAATCGATCCACAAACGATTGCTTTGCAAGGACTTGTTTTTCAGGAACATTCGCAGAGGAATGAACTATGACATCGGATGGATCTTTGAGTGTCCATTCGCTCGGTGAATCCACGTTATTCTTCAACTGATTCTTTCGTTCATAAAGATTGGAAATATCATCGAGCGATCCTAAAAGGGATTCATTAGACAACTGCTGCTTCATTGGCAATAGATTGTATACGCTGTACGAGCTTTCTGGCGCCCAAGGCAATACGAGCCGAATGACAACAGGAAACCATAGGAGATAATGCCACTTCGGCTGCAACTTGTTTCTGAGCATCCATTTGATCATGACAATGAGAGCAACCAGYACACTTGCCATCAACGAAGCGCGAATCACCCAGTCGAAAAAAAACTGCATATACATCTGCACATATGTCATGGCTATTTGCCTGTCTTCGATTTGTTATCATCGAATAATTGTTTCAGCTCATTGATTTCCTGTTCCGTCAGTTTTTTCTCCTGAAGGAAGTTCGCAAGCATCGGTTTAATGGCTCCACCGTACAATTTTTGCAAAAAACTTTTTGTTTCACTTTGCAAATACTCATTTTCTGAAACCAAAGGATAAAACATTTGGGCTCGTCGAGATTCGTCTTTGTTGATTCCAACCGCTTCTTTCTGCACCAGACGGTTAAGCAGCGTACGAATCGTCTTCGGACTCCAGTCCATTGTTTCCGTTAGTTGTTTAACAATTTCGCTGGATGGACATTCCTTCCTCGCCCAGAGGATTTTCATAACTTCCCATTCTGCATCTGTGATTTGTGGTAATTTTGTCATACTCGAAACCTCCCGTTACATGTAAAAGGATCACAATTGTAGGCCTACAAATCATATACTACACGTGTAGTCCTATTGTGTCAACGAACATCTCGTACCATTCACTTCCTATAACGACGAAAATAATAATAATTATGATGTGTAATACCTCTAGGTGGGAGATCCAATGCAGCGAAAAATGCGCTCAGGCCGTCTAATAGGTGGAGGTGATGATTCAGTGATGCCGGCCGGCTCGAATAATAAGGAAAATTTCCCGAAAGATCCCACTCAAGCTCTAGAGCAGCTGATGGAAAGCTTTGGCTCGACGATCATGCGCACCGCTTATTTTTATACCGGGGATCGGCATTTTGCCGAGGATATCAGTCAGGAGGTATTTCTTCGCGCTTATCGCAACTGGAACTCGTTTCGTGGAGATAGCGCGGTTAAAACCTGGTTGACGACGATCGCTATCAACGTTTGCCGGGACAAGATGGGCGTGCGGATGTTTACGGAACAGCCGACCGATCCCAGCCTGATGGAGCGGGGACGGATATTCAACGTAGAAGAAGAAGCGCTTAAAAGATTGCAGAAAAGCGAGATTTTGCGGCATATGCTGCGTCTGCCTCTGCCGTATCAGGAGGCTTTGTATTTATATTATTATCTGGACTTGGACACACGGGAAATTGCGAAAGCGACGTCGTCGCCCGAGGGTACCGTGAGAAACAGACTGCACCGGGCGCGCGAGGCGTTGGCTCGGGAAATGCGCAAGGAGGAGACAACCGATGACGGACATGGAGCGTAATTTACGTCAACATTTGCAAAAGGAGTCGGATGATATGTTGTTTTCTAAAATGGAATTGAGCGATAGCGTTAAACAGAAGATCAGGAAACAAGCCGCCGCGGAAGCGAGAGGCCGCCGCCGATTCGTTCTTCCGAAAGCCTGGCTTGCAGGAGCGGCAGCGCTGGTCGCGGCAGTCGTCATAGTGGCGGGATTGCCGATGCTGCAAGAGCCCGCCGCAGTCCCGACGCCAACGGATAATTCGTCGGAAATCGTGCTGCCCGGAAACGGAGGAGCCACAGGTTCGGAGTTGTCCCAATTGATTACAACTCCGTTAGGAACGGCGGAGGCAGCGAAAGCAGCTTTCGGTTCCGGTGTGCTTGTTCCTCAAGTCGCCCCGGAAGGCTTCAAGCTGGCTGAGATCGTCGGCGTGGGAATGAAGGACCAACCGCTCAGAGATTTAAACTTCACATACGGTTCGGGTGATAAGACGGTGACGTTCAGCGCGAGCCGCATGCCGGCAGCGTTCCCGACAGACCTGTTCACACAGACCAAAGTGGGTGGAGCGGACGGCTTAATTTTCGAGCAAGCCGAGTTCACAGAGCTGTTCTGGGTGGTTGACGGCATTCAGTATGGCGTGTCCGGTCCGATTTCGGGCGACGAGGCTATGAAGGTAGCCGAATCGGTGGAGCCTTARTGAGTTGATGCGTGTATATCGTGAATGAATGGAACGCCCCACCCGTCGAATGCTAGATAAATTGGGGTAGTGTAATAGCCCCACACGAGAGAGCATATCACTGGCAGATATGAGGTCAGGGGTGAGGGTCGCCTTAGGCACCTCCAAACAATTAATTCAAACCACTTCATCTGAAGTGGTTTTTTTGGTGAAGCCTAGTTGCTTCATAAGATTACAGGAGGAAATGAAATTTAGGATTGGAATCAAGATTGAATGCAATCTACGGTAGAGCCAGTTCATTGGAACGAGGGGGCAGGGGTTGACGAACTGGTTGATTCGAAAATTACAAGTTGAATTGTGATTGGGGACGATACCACATGATAGCGAGACGGCGTTCTGTTTTCATTAAATTAATATTGTCCCCATAAAGGATAAGACTACCTCATTGGAACTTTATTGCAACACTCGTATGATAAGATAAGTCCCCAATATACAAATCGTGTTCCGGGAACTTATTACAGGGTTAAAAGAAGTAGTGAGATTACGTTATTTGCACGTACGCTTATCGCTCTTTGAATCTTGTTATTTTTTTGAGCTCGTGAAAACGCTAACATCGGGTCAATTGTGGACGGGATCGCATTTACAAGACTAGACATATGGAATAGTAGAGGTGATGCGGCAGCCAGCATAAAAGCGGGAAAGTGTTGTCAGGCCACACATGAGGGGTTCATATTGGGTGTAAAGGATCACTTTTTTTGTGCACTACATAAAATCATAGAAAGTTTTGAATTTAGTATTTAAGTGAAGAAGTTTGAAAGAGTTATGGGATCTCTTCAAAACCTAAAAATAGGATATATGGAGGAAATTTGAGAATGAAAAAAAGACGATTATTAGCATCTTTACTTGTGACAGCGATGCTATTTACTTTGTTTTCTCCGCTTATGGCAGTCAGCGCGGCATGGGGAGATGATGTATCTCTTTTGACCGTAAATGCAGGCGCAGATGGTAATACGGCGACAAACGCCGATGCGCCAGACGGACAGAAAGCGTGGAGTTTAAACACCGGAACCTCAAAGGGCGGAGGGCCTTGGGATAACCTCTTCACGCCAAGCGTAGCGCCTCTAAAAGATGTATCCGCTTACAAGGACGGATACTTCGTTTTCGAGATGTATATTCCAAATGCGAGCTTTAAAAATATGCTAGGCAATAACTGGCTCGTCATCGTAAGCGACAGTAATCCCGCTGCGGATAAGTTCAACGCCGATTCTCGTCTCCAGCTTGATTTGAGCGGAGTCACAAATGCTGCAGTGGGCACATGGGCGACGGTCTATACGAAGTTATCGACGTCAAGTGCCGTAGCCGGGAGTTTCAATGACGCCTGGTTAGACAAGGTGACCAGACTAGCCATGCATCTGCAATGGGATACTAGTGTCCCTAGCACTGACGTTTTCATAAAAAACCCGCGTTTCCAGAAAAGTACGCTAGGCGTACCGGTTTCACCGTCAACGGCTCCCGCACTTGATGTAGCAACAAAAACAGTAACTGCGAACGCACCGGCTAGCGGGCAAGCTGTGGAATTCGCAATAAGCGAAGATGGGATCGCTCCCGCATCCGGGTGGGTGGATGGAAGTAAAAACGATAATGTTTATTCTCATCAATTTGCCACATTTCCTTCAGCGCAGACTTATTATGTATTCGCGCGGGCGAAAGCAGACAACAGCTACAACTTCATCGGCGCATCTTCAAGAATTACGGTAACGTCTATTGACGAACAAACATTGGTAAATGAGGCGGCGGCGTCTCTGACATGGGATGCGATTAAAGGCAGTAATACTTCGAATAACGATGTGAAATCACAACTTAGCCTTCCGACAGCAATAGGAACGACTAACGTAGCATGGTCTTCGGACAATGCGGCAATAAGCAGCGCCGGAGGCGTAAATCGTTTATTGAATAGAGAAGTAGACAAAACCGTCGTACTCACGGCGACAATAACCAAGGGTAATGCAAGTGCTACAAAAACGTTTACCTTGACGGTGAAAGCCGTGCCGGCGGAGGTCAACGCCCGGGCTGCGACGTATTTTCCTAATATAGAAGAGGGAACAAGCAGCGCTATTGCGCCGGACGGAAATAACGCGGTTAAGTTGGGCGCTGGAAAAATAGGCGCCGGCGTTGAACGGCTTTGGGATGCCCGCTTTGTTAGCAGCAGCGGCAATCAGGATTTATCAGCTTATGCAAATCAATATTTTGTTTTTGATATGTATGTTACACATTCGGACCTTTTAAAGCTCAGTGGCAATAACTGGATCGCCATGGCAAGTGGCGGTAACAATCTTGACACCAATTCGCGTCTTAATCTTAATGTTAACGAAATCAAAAATGGAAAGGTTAATGAATGGATTACGGTTTATGCGCAATTATCAGCAGCCAATTCTCCGAATGGTTTCAATCCCGTTCATTTGGACACGGTACAGGCGGGGAGATTGCAAATGCAATGGTCATCCGTGCCCCAAGGCGACATCTATATCAAGAATCCGCGTTTCCAGAATACCGTGGATTCGCCGAAACCTATTCCCAAGGCTGTTGAGACAACAGGCAACGTTACGTTATCTTCAGCAGCGCCAACAAACGGTCAGGCTGTGCAGTTCGCGATCAACACCACCGGTAACGCTCCTGTGGTCGGCGATTGGACGACGGGTACTCTGGGTACAGGAATTTATACTGCGGCATTTACAAAACCAACAGGCAACATCTATTATACATTCGCACGCACGGCTCAAAATACGCAATATCCTTTCGCAGGAACGCATTCGAGAGTTAAAGTGGAGCATCTTGACGACAATCAAGCAATATCGGACGCAGYAAATAAGCTGACATGGGACACAATCAGGAATTCGAATGTTATTCAATCCGAAGTAAGAACGGGGTTGATTCTTAAAGCAACGGGTGCGAACGATACGGCTATAGTATGGTCGGCTGAACCGGCAGGTATCATAGATACCGCAACTGGCAGTGTAACTCGCGACCCTGCCGTAGGAAAAGCCGTAACCCTTACGGCGAAAATAACCAAAGGTAATGCAGCACCTGTTCATAAAATTTTCAATTTGACAGTAGCCAGTACGACTAACGAACTTGCTGAAGTGTTCATTGACTTCAACGATCCTGAATCATTTGATGCCGTTGATACCATTGGAAGCGGTTTCGGCGACGGTGGAGATCCGGCTGGACCGTACAAAGGACTACAAGGCAACGGCATAGGCGTCAGTCTTATCGGAGACGGCGGTACCGCAGTGGATGTAGTCACTCAAAGCGGCGTAGACGCTGTGAAGATCGGCAACTTTATGTACGTCATTGTAGACGACCTTAAGCTTAAGCAAGCAAACAAGGTTGAATTAGCGGTCACATACTGGAGACCGAGCGCAGCGGGCGGTATTTCGTTACAGTATAACACCATATATCCCGGCAGTTTCTCTGGATTTGAAGCGTATAGATCAGCGAGCCTTCCGGCCACAGGAAGCGGAAACGCTTGGGTGACTTCAAAGGGTGTGCTTAACGGAGTTAATTTTGCGATAGGAGCACAAAATCAAGGCGCGCACTTCCGGATCGGTGCAGCCGGAGCAATCATACAGAGTATACGAATAACCGAAATTCCTCCAACGGATGAAGAAGCGGTAAAACTTGTTTCGGACGCGCTGACTTGGGACGCGATCAAGGGTACGAATACCAGACAGGATCTGGTTGAAAGCAATTTGAATCTAGCTAAGATGGGTTCAGCAAGTACGAACATTGTGTGGGCATCTGCCAATAACACGGTGATCAACAGCAACACCGGCGCAGTAGTTCGTCAAGGAGTGAATACATCCGTAACACTCACGGCGACAGTAAGCAAAGGAACGGCAACACCCGTTGTTAAAACATTTAATATCGTCGTTCGCGGAACAGGGACCGGAACCGACGAGGAAGCGGTAAACGATATGCTGAATAAACTGACATGGGATTTAATCAAAGGCGTGAATGCTTCTGAGACTAATGTGACAACGAACTTAGTTCTTCCGTCCATGGGTGAAAATATGACGGATATTACATGGACGACATCCGCTGCTACCCTAATAACCACTGCAGGAGTGATACCGACAAACCGTCCGGACGGCGGAGGCGAGGTAACGCTCACGGCGACGATAAAAAGAGGTCCGGTAGCCGCTCCTGTAACCCAGACTAAAACCTTTGTGCTCACAGTTCCGGATCGATATGATTACGCAAAACACATGAGAGCGGCAATCGTTCAGGAACACGATGCGAAAGATTTGGCGATATCGGACTTTAACGTACTCGCTTTTGGTGCGAAAACAGCAGAGATGGCAGAAGCGGAAGGCTTAGTTGATTTTGATAACAGAGAGGCTTTCCAGGCGGCGATTGATGCGGCTTATAATGACGGCGGCGGCGTAGTCTATATTCCGGCGGGAACCTTTGCGTTCTACACGGAAACTACCGGCACAATAAGCGTTCAAAGCACGACAGGCAGTACAACCTACGAATATAAACAGGTTTTAAATTTGCGGGCAGGCGTACAGCTCCGTGGCGAATGGGATAATCCGGATGCGGACGATTACGATGGTAAAATCGACGGAACCATTCTCGCGGTCTATGCCGGACATAACTCCGCCAATTATGACACGTATGTTGACTCTGACGAGAGAGAAAATCAGACAGGCGGCAAAAAAGTAGCTAACGTGTCCGATAGATTCATAGACATGGAACAAGGCACAGGTGTAACAAACCTTTCCGTATGGTATCCGAATCAAGATATTAATGCTACAACCACTGTTGAAAAGAGGAACGCAGATGGTCAGAAGACAGGGGAATTTGAGGACATCAAAGGAATTCCGTATCCGTGGACGTTCTATCAGAGAACCGGAAACAGCGTGACGCTTGATAACGTTACTCTTGTAAACGCTTGGGGAGGATTCATTTCCCTGCCGAGCGAAATGCATTATGTTGTGAACAGCAATATGACGGCTCTCTACAAGGGCATCGTGGTTCACACCTGTACAGATATCGGACGTATCGAGAACGTTGACATTGACCCGAAATACTGGGCGAATTCAGGTCTTGACGGCGCACCGTCTCTATCGGACGCGAGAGCGTACACAAGAGCGAATGCTACTGGATTCATGATGCACCGATCAGATTGGGAATATGTCTCGGGATTAAATATTTCCGGGTATAAGACGGGGATGTGGATCGGAAGAGAACCTGGCGGCGACGAAGCACCGAACGCGCAGTTCTACGGATTAAAAATCGAAGACAGTCAAACGGGTATATACATTGACAACGTTAACGGTTTCGGTCTGCTGCTCTCGAACTCGGAATTCGGAGGCGACACAGCAGTATATTTCAACGAACGTTTCGACACTTCTGTTCAATTCAACGGAGTTGCATTTAAAGGTCCGATTGTAAGCAACGCCAGAGGCGGAGTGATATCCTTTGAGGATAGTACGTTTGACGAATATGACAATTATGCGCTGAACTTCCTGGGTCGAGGCAACGCATTAGTCAGTCAGAGCAATTTCAAACAGGCAGACAAACATGCACATTTGGGAGTAAACTTCGGAACATTCAAATCAGTAAATTCAGGTTATAACCTTAACATCGAGAGCGCTAACCTTGCCGCTCACATCGATAACCTTGAACTTGATGTTAAGGCTGACGGTAATAACACCGCTGTACAAATCGTTAATGATGTTGATTATCTGTTTGAACCTATTCCGAAAGACGTAAAAACAGATATTGACGTACACCCGAGACCAACATCAAGCGCAGTGCTTAGACTTGACTTCCCGCGCTCGTTAACAGGCAACGCACCGACCGTGGATATATCTGCAAAGCTGCAGGAAGCTCTTGATTATATTAAAGCTAATCACGGTGGCGGCACGATCTATTTACCTGGTGGAAGATATAGACTGAATAATCCCGTCATCGTTCCCGAGGGTGTTGAACTCAGAGGAACATGGGACGTACAGCATCATACTCAAGGCGGCGGCACGGCGATCTTTACAGCGTACACCGGCGGGAATGAGGGAGAAAATGGAAATTCTCTTATTCAGCTTAAGGCAAACGCAGGGCTCAGAGGACTTAACATTACGCAAACAAATATAACCAGCGTCAATCTCGACAACCCTAACCTAACGCTAAAAACTCCGTTTTTGGTACAGGGACAAGGCGCAGGCGTATATGCAATCAATTTAACGATCCCAATTGGGGATAAAGGGATAGATCTGGCTTCCTATAAAACAGATGGTCACTATGTTGATTATTTAGGAGGCACGCTCCTCAGAGCAGGCATTTGGGTCGGAGGAGGCGCGGAAGGCGGATTTATTAGAAATATGCAATTCAATCCGCATTACGCTTTGAGACTTCCGGGAGGCCAAGGATATTCGGCACCTACCGGCGATTTGTACGGTTTCGTACAAAGATACATGAGTGCGCTCAAATTCGCGGATGTGGAAGACCAGACGATTTTCAACAATTTCGTTTTCGGCTCGGTATACGGCATACACTTCCTGAAAAGAGACCTGGGGAACGGCGAATTCGCATACCCAGGAAAAATGACGATGATTGGCCACGGTTCGGACGGAACCACGTACGCTCTCTATGTGGAAGACGCGGACGAACACACCAAAATAATCGCGATCAACTCGGAATTGGTTAATACGAACATCACGACGGAGCCGAATAGAGCGTATGTCAGAATGGGAGATGCAGCTAATACCGCGAAAATCCACCAAGACGCTGAACTTGTCCTGTACAACAGCGCGTTCTGGGGTAGCCCGACCGTAGCGGGAGCAATCGTAAATAACGGTATCGTTCGCTTACAGCAAGCAAACTTCACTCAGCTGCCCGGCAACAATCCGGGTATTGATGTCCACGGCGGTAAGGCGCATGTATACACTTCTTACTTCCAGCCGTCCAAGAACGGCCAGAATAATAATGTGTATGCCATGCTGCGCGAGAGCGGCACATCGGTAGAACTTAGCAACAATTATTACGCATCCGGTTTGAGAAACAGCACTCCAGCGGACAATCCGTACGGCATTTACGGCTCGGATTTATTGGCGGAACCGTTTGTATTCAACCTAACCAAAAACGGAGATAAACAACAATTCATCGTTAAGTATAATGTCGGAGGAAGAGCCTCTGCACCCGGAACATTAACAATTGTATCCCCGGCTGCTTATGCTAAAGATTTCACTCCCATTACATTTAACGCGCTTGCGGCAGGCGAATCCGTAACCGTAGATTTACCGTATTATGCTGCAGGTCTGATCACATTCAAGCTTCAACTCGATGACGGAAAAGCATACACCTATACGGCAAAATTTGACGCGGCATACGCCGAAAAGGTAAGTTCTGCAGGCGCTGAAAATCCGGCAAAGAGTGCTGCAACGCCGGCATTTGTAATGGACACCAAAGATTATGTCACTTCGGGAACGTGGGATGGTCCGCAAGACCTCAGCGTGGGATCGCATTTTGCATGGGACGACAGCAATTTATACGCATACATTGTCGTTACAGACGACGTGCACTTCAATAGCCAAACTGGAGGAAATATATGGAGAGAGGATAATTTGCAGTTAGGCATTGATTTACGCAATCCCGCAACCAACAGTACTACACGGAATGAATTGGGGTTCGCGCTCACCAATGACAACAAAGATGTAATATGGGCATGGACTCGTCCCACAGGCGCCAATGCACCGACTGCTCCGATTACTGATATCGCAGCAAAGATTACGAGAGATGAAGATACGAAAACGACGATTTACGATTTAAAGATTCCGTTTAATACCGTTCATAATAATCCTGCATCGGAGCTCACGAACGGAAGAATCGGAATATCAATCATGCTCAATGAATCTGACAGCTCGCGTGAATCAGACAGCACCAGATCCACCTTTGAAGTTGAAAGTGGACAATTAAAAAATTCAAGTTCATTTACAGACGTATATCTGTTAGGCGCAGGCAAATATAATGAAATGCTTGAAGCATCGGCAAGGGCTGCCGTTTCAAAGGCTCTCGCGTCTGGATTAGCTGCCGATAACGCTATAGCTCGCAACTTTGTTACGATTATGGCAGACGGCGAAGTGAAGACGGATCTTCTTAACAAAATCAAACCTATCGTTCAGGATAGCGAAATCAGCCCAGCTGCAGCTGAATTTGATCTGAACCCTAACAAGCAGCAAGCAGCAACAATAAAGCTGGAGCTTAAAGGAAATACACTGACAGCCATTAAGAACGGCAGTGTCTTGCTGCAGGCTGGAACTGATTATGTTGTGAAAAGCGATCAGATAACGATTACGACGGCTTACTTGGCGAAATTGCAAAAAGGTACTGCGAAGCTAACGTTTGAGTTTAGCGCAGGACAGCCGCAGGTGTTGACGATTACAGTAGTTGATACAACGCCTGACAACAACAACGGCGGAAATAACGGCGGTAACAACAACGGTGGCAACACCGGCGGAAATCAAGAGAACCAGGTTGAATTGAAGGATATTGCCGGACACTGGGCAGAAGCTGCGATTCGTAAGGCAGTGGCAAAAGGTTTTGTGGTTGGCTACAAGGATCAAACCTTCAAGCCAAATGCTGCGGTAACCCGTGCGGAATTTGCAGTGATGTTATCCCGTGCATTGACTGTACAAAGTGATGGAAAGCAGCATGCCTTTAATGATGAAGCTGACATTGCTCCATGGGCAAAAGAAGCGCTGGAGCAGGCTGTATCAGCGGGGATTTTAAGCGGCTATGCGGATGGAACGCTGCGTCCAAATAGCGGTTTGACGCGCGCTGAACTCGCGGTTATGATTGCTCGTTCGTTGAAGCTGGAAGACCAAAAGGACAAAGCAGCAAACTTTACTGACAATGCTAAACTGCCAGAGTGGGCAAAAGGCGCGATTGGCGCAGTAGCTGCAAAAGGGATTATGCAGGGCAAGGAAGGCGGCAAGTTTGACTTCAATGCAGTGGCAACCAGAGCGGAAGTAATTACAATTCTGCTCCGTATTTTGGAGCTGGAGGAGAATTAAAAAGATCAGTCAGCAGAATTATTGCCAGAGGATCGTAGAGTCTTAATCAGTGAGGATGTCAGCGGCGATTAGCCAAGGCTGACATCCTTTTTATTTGCCTTTGTATGGTTAGGCATTGAAGCGCTATTGTAATGGCTGCGCGTACTTGTCCTGAACACTAATCACCAAGTAACACGGCATCAAAATTTACCGCTCAGCACTCCATCATTGAATGGACTTCTAACAATGTTAAATCAAAAAGAGGGTTTGGTCTGCAGTTGCTGAAGTTATAAATCGGAGATTAGGATGAATGAAGAAACAATTTAAAAATTGTTAAATGGAACAAAAGAAATGAAGTTTAAGCGCAGCGACCAAAATATATGAATGGCGCGTAACCTTGGATTTGTTATACGTCTATAAGAAGAGAAAATTCGACTAACTCCGTATATATTTACATTTACATAGCCAAATTCCTCTTATACGATTAAAGGAATTCGTATAAAGTCAATTCCTCTATTTTAAATTCAATCTACAGCTAAGAGAATACTTCATAGACCACATGTCCTGCTTCAACAATTTCGACCCAAGCATTATGATTGCGCTTTCAAATATTCCTGTTAACATCTTAGATCGTTGTTGTAAACATGCAAAGTACCTTAGATAACAAGGCGGGGATCTTATGTACAAGTTGTTAATTGTCGACGATGAGGCGCTGGTTCGAGAAGCGATAGAAGATCAAATGGATTGGGAAAGGCTAGGTTTTGAATGCATAGGCAGCTGCGAGGACGGCAAGGAAGCGCTTGATTTCATTAACCGTCATACGCCGGATGTCGTGTTGACCGATATTGGAATGCCGTTCATGAACGGCATTGAGCTGACGCGCGAGCTTTCGGCCAGTTTTCCGAAAGTGAAGGTCATTATTTTTACAGGCTACGATGATTTCGATTTTGCCCAGCAGGCTTTGAAATTGCAAGCGGTCGACTATATTTTAAAACCGGTTACGGCAGCGGAACTTGAGCAGGTCATTTGTAAGCTTCGTTCTGAGCTTGACAGCGAAAGAAATCAAATGCAAGATTTCGAGCAGCTGAAGCGTCAATTGAGGGAGAGCCAGCCTTTGTTGAAAGAGCGTTTTTTGGAACGATTTGCTACTTCGCCAATGACAGAAAAACAAAAGAATGAGAACTTCAGTTATTTTGATATTGAGTGGGACGGCTCCTCCGTGATCGAGCTGGCCATAGAAGTAGACGAGTTCGTATGGAGCCAGCCTAAGACGTTGTCCGACGAGGAACTTATTCGTTTTGCTGTTTATAACATTGCCCAGGAAATTATAGCTGACCGTTCCGGGACACTTATTTTTAGAGATCGGGAAAACCGTGTGCATGTCATCATTTCTAGTCATCAGAGGGATGAACTGCATGATCTATCGACGCAGGTGGCTGAAGAAATTCACAGTACGATAACCGATTATTTGCCTGTTAAGCTTTCTATAGGCATCGGACATGTATGCAGCTTAACGGACAAAGTGCAGCGTTTAAACCAATCTGCTTTGTCAGCGCTAGATTATCGTTTTGTCATTGGTACCAATCAAATTATATGCATATGGGATATGGAGCAGCGTAAGCGGCCGGAGTTGTTGTCGCTCATTGATTGGGAAAGTGAACTGGTCACGAAACTGAAAACCGGATCACCGGAAGAGATGGAGGAATGGATTGGGCAAATCTTCATCATGTTCCGCGAACATGCATTTCCATTCGATATTTGCCACATGTATCTGCAACGGATTGTATTGACGATTATGCACACGCTCTATGCCATGGGCATTGACAGTGCACAAGTGTTCGGAGCAAACCAAGCTCCAATGAATGAAATGACGAAGTTTGCGTCGATGGGTGAAGTTGAAGTGTGGCTGAAGGAGCAATGCGCGAAAGTTGTCGGATCAATCAAAAGCATGCGGGAGCATCAATGTGTGTTCCAAGTCGCGAAGGCGATAGAGTACATCAAGCTGCATTATATGGACCCGAAGCTATCATTAAAGTCGGTGTGTTATCACGTATCGATGAGCTCAAGTTACTTCAGCACCATATTCAAGCAAACCAACGGTAAAACGTTCGTGGAATTTGTAACCTATCTGCGTATTGAGAAAGCGAAGGAATTATTAATTGTGTCAGCTTTAAAGAGCTACGAGATCGCATATGCCG
>NZ_JBFTPZ010000060.1:0-37023 GCF_056398745.1 Paenibacillus sp. 01T424
GCACCACCGACCGTACCTGGGATGCCGCATGCAAACTCAAGTCCAGACAGATGCTGTTCTAATGCTTGCCTAGATACATCTATAATCGAAGCTCCAGCCTGCGCAATAATTGTACTATTTTCGGTTCGAACTTCATTCAAGTTTTTTAAATGCATCGTAATCCCGCGAAGGCCGCCATCCTTCACGATAAGATTGGAGCCATGTCCCAAGAGGGTAACTGGAACATTTTCTTCTTTCGCAATTTTATATACAGTGCTTATTTCATCATATTTATTTGGAGTAATGAATACATCTGCATTCCCCCCTAATTTTGTATATGCGTGATTTTTAACGGGTTCAGCAAGCTTAATATTCAAGTCGGGCAGTTTATTTAATATACGTTTATAAAGGTTCAATTCATTATTCATAAAAGTTGTTCCCATTCGTTCATTATCATTCGTTTCACCTTTTCTTGTTGTTGTTAAAGCTTTGAAATTTCAACTTTAAATTATAGCACATTTTTCCGATTAATATTACCTTTTAATCAAAAGTTGTCATTTATAAATGTAATCAATCCTATTTCCTACATATCATTAAATTATCGTTTCTCCTTATTAAATATGCAACAAAAAAAGAGCAGGATACGATCCTGCTCGCTTTTTTTATGGCTTAATCTGAAGGAACCATAGCATGTCCTCTCATAAGCCTTAATGTCTTATCATTTATTTCTTTATTTCAATGACAATATCATCCAATTTAATTTGTTCTCTACCTCTTCCTGATTTTTTAGGCAATACAATTTCTTTTGAACCTTCGTCTCTCGTTATTTCTAATGAACCATGATTTTCGGCAGTGTGTTCATACAAGTTTATCTGAGGTGTCAGTATAAGCTTGGTAGCATTGGGGTCTAATTTTTCAAAAGTTTTACTCCAGTTCATGTTATAGCCGCCTCTCTCACCTGCTCCTCCATTGCCTTTACCAACATAATGATTGCCTAAGTCGTCTTTAATTTCGATATCCACATCTACAGCATCCCATTCATTTCTTGTCTCATCCGAAATCACTTGATTGTAATAAACGATAAAGCTCATGGGGGTAAAGGTTATATTGTCTATGTTTACTTTTACTCCCTCGTGTTCAACACTTTGATTTATGATCTGTGTTTGATTCGCCGTTGCGTCTAAAGAAAGAGCAAAGCTCCATTTACCTTGTATTTCCTCTTCGTTATTTGGATTTGTTATATTTTCAATAATCCAGTTTATATTTACGTGATCCAATTCCGTTTGATTACGAAAATCGATGTTGCTTTGAACTAAACCTACATAACTATTTTCATCGACTTTTGTAATTTGAGTGCTTTGACTCCCGCCGAGTGCACCTTTTGCATATAATAAACCATGTAACTTTGGTTCGTCACCCAAGTCTTGATTACTTTCTAATGCATAGGTTAAGGTAACCGATTTCCCATCAAAAATCGCATCTTCAATCGTCAATTTTATGCCTTTGCTCTCCTTTGACATGTTAATTTCGCTGGAATACTTCTTATAGTCATCATAAAATCCGATCCTTCCGGTATCCAATAACATGAAAATGTTTCTTAAAACAGGGATTTCGCTAGCATAAGCAGGGAACGTAATGCCAAAGGTAGCAGCCGTTAAACCGATTAGTATGACTGCAGCAGCAGCATTCTTTCTCCAACGATGTGTTTTTTTATTTTGAGCTAATGATTGCTTTAATGCAATCTTTACCTTGGTCTTTTCAAATTCAGTTACTTCCATTTCCACAAACTGCTTGTCGTCTAGATCTATATCGTTTAATAATTCATAAATATCCTTCATCATACACTACCTTTCCAATTCAGCTGCATCGCTTTGGTGTAAAGTGTCTTTTTCCCTCTATAAATTCGATTATCGATAGACGCTTTCGTTAAATCGAGTTTCGCTGAAATATCCTCTGTTTTTAATCCAAGAAAAAATTTCATTATAAAAATATCCCGATCCACAGGCTCTAATAAATGGATTAATTGAATTAATTCCGTTTTATCCTCCAGTATAATCAACTCTTCTTCTGCCGATTTTTCGGAGCTCAATTCCATTTCATTAGTGGTGAATTCTACTCTTTTACTATTTTTTCTGTAATAATCAATAGACTTAAACTTGGCTATAGCACAAATCCATTTCCTGAAATCAGTCGAATCGCCATGAAATTTATTCGAATTGTTCCATATGGATAACAAAATATCGTTCATACATTCTTCAATAACTCCCTCGTTCTCAAGCGGGGACAGCACTTTATAAGTTACCCCTTTTATTAAGGGCAAATAGGTATCAACGATATATTCTAAAGCATCTTCTTTCTGGCGCTTTAATCGTTGGATGAAATTTTTATCATTAGACTTCATTAGCGATTCTCCTTATTTTTTTGTAAAAGCTTTTACACTATATACAACGAAGTTGAAAATTTTTATTCTCAGGTTTAGATTAATTATATTTTTAGGCCATTTATAATAAAAAAGTCGATTCCTCAATCGTACAGGAAATCGACTTTTTATGGTTGAGTTTTTATGAGTCTGCTTTCGAAAATATGGCAATCGGCTTCTTATCCGTAGCTTCTACTACACGCTGCTCAAATGTAGGGCCTGCTTCTGAATAGGAATCATATTCAATAATGCCTACATTCAGCATTCTGAACTTCTTTCTCATAACCTGATAGAACGTCGAATCATGTGTTGAGATAATAAATTGTTTATGATTTTGCAATTTGGAATCAGCTAAATTACGTATAAGATCAATTAATGCAGCTACATTCAAGTCATCCATGCTCTGTACAGGGTCATCCATTGCGACAAAGGACAGTGGGGACCAAGATTGCGTAAGCGCCATGGCCAAAAAGAATGAAATCGCAGTGGCATTCACCTGGGCTGCGCTAAATATGTACGAGGGATTTGCTTCTTGGTGGCCAAGGGCCGCATCTTCTCTCGTCATCACTTTGAGAAATAAGCGATTGCTGTTGAATTTTTTCCCCGTATCATAATCGATCTCGGTAAATACGGGATGAGAGTTGATTCTGACAAAGATGGAACGCATAGTATCGAACATTTGATCCATGACTCGTTCATTCAAGCCGCGAATGGCATCTGGCACGGCCTGCTCGGCATCCTTTAGAGCGGCAACCATGTCTTCGATGGTTCGAAGACCTTCTTCCACTCGTTCTATGACCTTATGCTTGGCAGTTTTTTGTTGCTGTAATTGTTCGAGCAGTGCGAGATCTGCGTTTGCTCGGAAAGCATCTAATAATTGTGTTGCTGCTCCGTGCTTACGAGTATTTTCGAGCAATGACTCTTCAATCAAACTAGCCTTTGCGTCTAACTGATCTGCAACTGCGCTCCAATCCGTTGTTTGAGCACTGGCACCAATAATTCCTTCTGCCGTTAGCTTACCTAGCCAAACAACGACATCATCTTGTAGATGCTTAAGTTCTCTCTCTTTGCTCTCCCTTGGCAGGGATGAGAACGATGTAGCAATCGTAATAAGCTGCTTGCGTAAATGATCTACTTGTTTATTACCTTCATCCAGCTTAGTCAGTAACTGCTCTTTCAGAGCTGGCGTATGAATAGGGATATCCAACTCATCAGCCAATGCTTTGAAATCATTGTAGCTCTTGTCCATTAACTGCATTTTTTTGTGCAAATCGTAGTGCTTTGCTTGTAAATCTGCCACTTGATCGAGCAATTGAGTATGCTGATCACTCCATTCCTGCATGGTGGCTTGAAGTATGGTTAGACTTTCTTTAACATTCGCTTTTGCTTCAAACAGCTGGTCATTATAGATTTGTCGTTGTAATTCAAGCTCGAGGCTCTTCTTTTCTGCACGAGCTAGATCAGGATGAATGGCATCCATCTGTGCGCTGACGTAGTTTTGCAGGCGGAATGAATCAACATCTTCTATTCCACAGGCAGGGCAGCAATCTAGCTCTGGTTGTTCAATAGCAACCTGTAGAACATGCTTTAGAAAAGCTTTATGTTTCTTTTCATGAAGCACAAGCTGCTGTACAAATTCCAACTGCTGCTTGTGTAAACCATCAGCCTCCAAAAAAGCGTTTTCCAAATCTGTTTGTTCACGAAACCGCAGCTCTAACTCTCGTAATGAATGATAGAGTGCGAGTCGAGGAGTCTCCTCTAAGAGTGGATATGCTATGGCAAAGTTACCGCTCATCCCATCAAATTTTTTACGGTTGTTTGCCTGAAGCCATAATTTTTTCACTTCATTTAACGCTTCTAATAAGTGATCGGCTCTATGCTGAATTGCCGTTGTTTGCTGCTGTAAATCCTCATTCAGCTGTTCGTTTTGGAGCTTGATCAGTTCGTTTTGCAAAAAACTATCTGCTTCTTCATTGAGCCTTAGCAATTTTTGAATTGTATTTAAGTGTTCATCTAGCGTTTGAGTAAGATGATTTTCTCGTTCCCATTGCATCAGAAGCGGAAGCTTTTCCTGTAATGAGGTCATAGCATCTTTTGCTAGATCGAGCCGTCTGATTGTATCATTTTCCAAAAGATTTCTTTCCTGAACTAGAGCTTCAATTTGCTCCTCGGCTTCTTTGATCAATGAAATAACCTGATCTTCATCTTCTGAAACCGCTGCTTTTTGGAAGACAGCTTCATAGTTATGAAGTGCTGTTGACCATTGATTATTTCGTGATGCAGGCGAGAATTCTGAGATTTCTAGCTTAATGCCTTGAATACGGTGCTCCAGCGTTTCTTCCTCCGCAATCAGCTGCCCACGCTTTTGGCTAAATGCTAGTCTTCTTTCTTCCAGCTCCACCCGTGCTTTATGCACGAGTTCTCCATAGCTCGAAAATTGCTCTGTGCCGAAAATTCGGGAAACCGAATTGTAGCGATCCTTCTCCTTCATGCCTCTTAGGATGCCATTCATCCGTTCTTGACATAGAAGATGAGTAAGAAACAAGCTTTTGTTTAAATCTACTTTATCGAGCCATTCCGCGTGGACGAGCTTCTCTTTTAAAACGGCTTCTGCCTCCTTGGCAGGTACCTTCTCACCATTAATCTCAACTTCAAGCAAATGGGCTCCGCTATCTGTCCTTACATTCGTATTGGCGATCCCCGTACGTATTACTGTAATTTGCATGTCTGAATTTCCTAGCTCAATGATTACTTTTGGAGCACTATCCCCGGCAAAATGATTCCCAATGTATCGATATAATTTTCGTTCGGGGTCTTGCTCATAACGATAAATGCTACCGGTTAATCCCCATTCGATCGCGTCAAAAAAAGAGGTTTTTCCGTAACCATTTGGGCCATGTAAAATGACAATGCTTGTATTGGGAAATTCAAATCTTCGCTTCTCATTAAACCCGCGGAATGCTTCTATTGTGATTGCATTAATCCTCATGGCTGAGCACCTCAGCTAACACTGGAATATTTAAAGATGACAATAGCTTGTCCACAGACTGCTCATCAGCTTGAAACAAAGCTTTATTTAACTGGTCTTTCGTCGATTGTTGAACACAGGATTGCCATTGCTGGAGAAAATGCCGATCATGAAACCAAAGGCGCTCGAGTTGGTGCTGGGGCAGCTTAGTTTGAAAGTCTAAAGGCAGTTTTTCAGCTAAACGATTTAAATCAGAGCTCGTGATGATAATCTTGCGAAAGAAAAAGCGGTTTGACTCGATGCGTTTTTTCAAAGCATTGCTTATTTCTTGCGCGTCTACAAAGAGGACTAAATACATGTCCCAACGCAAATCATCTAGTTCGCTGGGCAGCTGATTCTGTACCCGGTAAGCAAATTGATAAGCTGCTCGCTCCCAGTGGTTCTCGAGTGATGATGGAGAATCATAGGAAACGACTGCAAAAATTTGCTTCGCAGAAAAGTAAAGGGCATCTATATGCCTAATCGATACATTTGTTAGCTTCTCAAGGTCAGATTGGTGGTCAAAAAAGTCAAATATCTGTTGCACCATTTTCAAATCACACTCCTTAGTCGCGTGCAAATTTCTTCATAACTCACTTCATGTCTAACTTGACGCAAGCAAGAGGAACAACTGATACTGACCGTTCCGGATAAGCGATTAGATTCTAAACCTTCGAAGATGGTTAACTTCGTGTCTTGAGCAAATTGTAGTAATATTTTGGAAAAGTCAGCTTTACGGCCATTGTTGCAATGCTCGCATAGGTTTTCTGGGTTGCCTTTTGCGAGTGATTCCGAATTAATATTTTCGAGCAGCAAGCGATATGGGAATAAATCCGAATGGTCTCTGGACTTCATATAAGATTGAAAAGAATTGGTGTAAAGTTTAGTCATAAATCCGATGACGACCTCAGGCATCGTTTCTTTAGCCTGTGAGTAGAGCATACGCACCCAGCGATCGGAATCCAGCTGAAGATTGGACAAATGAACCCATTCCTCAGGATCGATAAAGTTCCAATCGGGATATACCAAATTCACGAGAGCCAGCAGCTCCCACAGCTCGCGCAGGCCGGGTTCTCCTTCAGGAAGACGAATGTTTGCAAATTGGTACAGCTTTAGAAACAGCTGTAATCTGCTTTCTTCCATCTCCTTCAGCTTTCGAAGAACATCATTCATAGAAGCAATAAGCTTTGTTCTTATTTCGTCATCATTTTTGAAACGTCGTATGAAGATGGTATCCAGTGCTTGTCGGTGAATCTCAAATTGATCGTTTAATCGAGCCTGCAGCTTAGACACATTATCTGATCCTGCGGGCTTGTCCGACAGGTCTAAGGAAGTTGTAATCTCTGGGCGGTTATCTTGTACACCTAATGGTGAAGGACTAAAAGGGCCAAGTACGTCTAGTAAAAGTCCTTTTAGAATATCGTAGTTCGTTGAGAGATGTCCTTGCAGCAGATCTAGAATGGTGCCATGATCACCGGGCAGAGATCGGGCAGAATCATAGCTCTTTGATTGTCCCATATTGGGAACAGCACTGCCCTTCTCGACTACAGTGTCCTTGTCTCCAAAGCAGTAAATGGAAGTGAAAAAGCTCCTAAGTTCTTCTTGTGCATCAGAAAAGCTGCGGTTCATTTCATCCAAAAAATCGTTATTTGAACGCAGCTGTGCGATTTGCTTATGATTCTGAAAGCGCTTTATTAAATGGTGAAACTCAGCGAATTTAGAGCCGTTATAAGGTGTTGCATAGCTAATAAAGCCACCGATCCGTTCTAATCCTTTTTTGCGGAGCAAATATTCATTGAGTAGGAATCGTTTACCGATTAATCCTCCCATACTGTGGCCAACGATAACGATTTTCTTATATTTTCTATAGGTATACCCATCCAAAATAGTCTTCAATTGTATAGCAAGCTGGTCTATGGACAGAGGACTTTTTTTACTGACACTAATTTTTTGACCTAAAACGTCAAACTCTCCTTCGATTCCAAAAATGCTGCTGATGAGCTTAGAGGTGTCATATGTAACGATACCAATATCCGTATCTGTGATGTCCGGATCTGATGCGATGAGCTCCGCCCAGTCTCTGCCTGGCTTTACCCACGTTTCAGGAGCGCCCAAACCATGAATCAGCAAGACAAGCATCTTGCCATTGCTTCCCGGTGTTCTCGGTTTCAGTTCGATCTTCATCGACATGTTCAGCTTCCCCTTTCTCCTAATGCTTTCCTATTATTTTATATCAAGCATATATGGTTTCCAAGGGTTGTACTACATGTTCTGGAAGATCTTTTTTTGTTATTTTCCATTTTATGAGTATTGTAATTGATTTGGATATGTGTATAATACAAGGTAATTGAATAAACGAAATGTTTTCTAGGGTTCCGCAACATAACTGTTGGTCTGGTCCGAGAGAAAACTCACAGCGATGCTGTGTCACGGAAGGATAAAAGCCTGGGAGAAACTGTTAAACAGTTTGCTCTTGGGCTTTTTTTTTATGTTTTTTGGCAACAATAAAATTGGAGGTGTATTTTGGTGAATTCGAATTGGATTAAAGTATTTATTGCCGCTTTTTTCGAGGTTTTTTGGGTGATTGGCTTAAAACACGCGGATGACTTCTGGACGTGGACAGGAACTGTTATTTCTATTATTATCAGCTTCTATTTAATGATCGCTGCAGGCAAAAAACTGCCCGTCGGAACGGTATATGCTGTTTTTGTAGGAATGGGTACGGCAGGAACTGTTTTTTCCGAAATCATATTTTTTGGAGAACCATTTAAATGGACCAAAATGTTGTTGATTTTACTTTTATTAGCGGGAGTTATGGGCTTGAAATTAGTTACGAAGGATAAAGATCAGAAAGGAGCTGTATCCTAATGGCTTGGATTTCTCTCATATTTGCAGGATTGTTTGAAATGTTTGGTGTCGCCATGATAAATAAATTGCATAAGGATCGCAATTGGCAATCCGTTGTATTATTAACGATCGGATTTTTAGCAAGCTTCCTATTTCTTGCTTATTCCATGAAGACACTGCCCATGGGAACAACGTACGCCATTTGGACGGGAATTGGAGCGTCAGGCGGAGCTATATTGGGAATGCTTTTATATGGAGAATCAAAAGACTGGAAAAGAGTTGTTTTTATAGCGATGGTATTAGGTTCAGCCGTAGGGTTAAAGCTTGTCTCTTAAAGGCTTTCATTTGATATGATCATTCGTGGAATTATAGCTTCATTTTATTTATGGAGGGAACAGGCTCATTAAGAGCCTGTTCCCTGCTTATTCAGACTCAAATCTTGTCTTTCGTCTACCCCGCTGCACTCTCTGTTTCATGCTGGTGATACACGACCGTTAACGTTTCCTTCAGAGAAAGGGCTAGTTCTTTCGCTTCTTGAGGGGTGTTGCCAACTGTAATGAAATAACCCAATCGATCATCCGAGCTTTTTGCTTCTGAGACCAAATCACCTTGAGCTACCGTTAGCTGTGCTCGGATAACATTTGTATGTTGTTCTAAATCGACAAAGCCTTCAATTCCATCGAAAATACCCTCTCGATCGGCGGTCACATAAGCAATTGAAGCTGCGCGGTTAAACCTTTTCTGAATATTGATCGGGTTGTTTAAATAATAGTTAACGGTCGCTTCAAATATATCGATACCGAACGCTTGCACTAATAAATCAGAAGAAATATTGTCGCCTCCTGGCCTGCCGTTCACCTCGATAATTCGCGGACCCGTACTTGTAAGCTTCACTTCTACGTGACTTGGTCCATTCCCTATCCCAATAGCTCTCAAAGCATCAACAGCCGTACGAACGATGTGATCCTCATGCTCTACATGCACTGAAGTAGGTAATGTATGAAGAATTTCAACAAAATAAGGAAGCGGTGAGGTTAATTTTTCAGTAACGGCCGAGAAAATAGCTTCACCCTCTTTAACGAATAATTCGACACTAAATTCTGGACCATCCAAGTACTCCTCAATTAAAAACTCATCGCGGACTTTAAAGTCCATATAAGTTACTTTAAACGCTGAGATCGCATCTATTGCATGTTTTAGTTCAATTTCATCATTGATGAAATAAACATTTTGACTGCTTGCGCAATTCGTCGGTTTTAATACAATAGGAAATCCGATCTCTTCCGCAGCTGCTAATGCATCTTCGTAAGTTCTCACTTTTTTGAATTTTGCACTTGGTACTTGATGTTCAGCATAAGCTTCTCTAGCCAAATCTTTGTTTCGCGACTTTAAAGCTGCTTCGTATGGTACTCCTCTAAGTCCAATCCGCTCCGCTACCTTCGCAGTTACGTGAGAGGCGTAATCCGTAGCAGGAATTAACGCATCCAGTTGATTCGCATAAGGTGAGTTAACAATCGCTTGGTAGAGGGACTCTTCATCTCGAATATCTGCAACAACTAGATCATGGTAGATGCCTTCATATCCATACTTTTGCGGATTTTCCGTGGAAGAAACGATGGAAATGACTTTATGTCCTTGTTCAAAAGCGACTCTCGCAAAACTAACGCCGTAGAAACTTGGTTCAACAAAAGCAACCGTTTTAATTGCTGTCATCTTTTTATCCTCCTTTAATGGTTATGAAAGAAGTGGTTCGCAATGCAGAATTCAAGCTTCCAGTGTGCTTTTTTGTGTCGCTTTACTATTCATCACAAAGTACACAACAAATCCGATGAACATCAAGCCGCTCATACAGATAAAACCCGCGCCTGGAGAGAAACGATCAATGACAAGGCCAAGCCCTGTGGCGGACAAGGTCTGCAAGAGCAAGGAAATCGCCATCCAGACCGAAGTCGCTCGACCCATGTAGGATTTGGATACCGATTCCATCAGCGTCGTTGTCATCAAAATACGTAACGATGAGTTCGTTAATCCAATCAATACACTGCCAAAATACAAAAGCAGAATCAAATGGTTAAACGCTACAGCGAGCAAGCTCAGCACGGATATCATAAAAAATAATAGTATCGTTCCATGTTGTGATATTTTCTTAGCTAAGGGCGCTGCAATAAATCCAGACAATAATCCCCCAATGCCATAAAACATATCTGATAAACCGAATACAACGGAATCACCTTGCACCGTATTGCTCACATAGCCAGGAAGAACGACGTTGTAAATCATCGTAGAAACGAGTGGAATAATCGATACAATACCAAGCAAGAAAATAAATGGACGTTCCGCCAGATACGTTAGGCCATTCTTAAACGTTGCAAAAAAGGTCTCTTTATCATTTTCAAAAGGGATAGGTGTGTATTGAATTCGACTAAGGAAGAAGCTGCTCACGATAAAGGCGAGCGCATTTAGAAGAAGAATGATCTCAAAACCAACGAATTTGTACAACACTCCTGAAAGTGCACCAGCCATAAACATCCCTACTTGCAAGCTGATTTCAATTAAGGAGTTTCCATTAATGAGGTCCTTCTCCGATAGGATTTCTTGAACCAGGCTTCGAGAAGCCGTCATATACACGGTCCAGCCCATCCCGTTAATAATGGCAAAGGTATAAAGATATTCAATTCGGAATCCCGTCCATACAAAAGCACCTGTTATGATTAACAAGGCGATCGCTCGAATGCCATTGGCCCATAGGATAATCGTTTTTCGATTCCATTTATCGATTAGGGTGCCTACAAATGCGGAGATGAGAAAACCTGCAATAACATTTAAGGAAAGCATGAATCCTATGGCGGTAATCGAATTTGTCTGATCCATAAGATACCAGTTCGCACCAATCGTACTCATGCCTACGCCGAATCCGGAAATAATATCAGCGAGGGAATAATGGCGGAAGTTTCTTTGTTTTAGTACGCTAAAAACCATCCTTACCTCCTAGAATATTCTGGATTTGTTGTTGCAGTGGTTCAAACCCAAATCCTAAATAGTCTAGAACCTCAGCATGTGTACCGCCGTAGATCGGCCAGTTCTCACCGCAATGATGTGAATGAACTTGATGCTTAGGCAATAATAAGGCTAGATAGGACGCGATACTGCCGGTTGCTCGATGCTCCTCAACGACCAGAAATTGGTCAGCTAAACCGCTTAATGGTTGAATATAGGGTTTCAAGCTTTGAATGTCGACGTAACATAAATGCGCATGTACGATAGTGTCGTCCTCTTGAACGATCCGCATGCAAAGTTCTGTTGCTTGTTCACCCACGGAAATCAAGCATAGTTTGGATCGGGCAGTACGTGCGCCTCCTTCAATAATTAAGTTTCTGCAGCTCTCGTCCTCTGCTCGATCCAAGCTGTCAAAAGCATCATTTCTGGAAAGGCGAATATAATACGGCTCCTCTGATGCTGCTGCTTCACGTATCACTCTTCGTGTTTCCTGTTCGCCATGAGGGCAAGCGATCCGTATGTTTTGAAACGATTGGAGGACTGCGATGTCCTCCAGTGCATGATGTGTCGTTCCAAACCAACCACCAGATACCCCTCCATACGCAGCTACAACCTTCACATTTTTCCCCATATACCCCATCGTCAGCTTGATGCTTTCCGCTGCTCGCAATGCTGCAAAGGAAGCAAAGGTTGAGAAGAATGGCACATACCCTGCTTCAGCAAGACCGGCTGCCATATCAATGCCAGCTAATTCCGCAATGCCTAGATTAAAAAAACGCTGGGGATGCTGCTGCCCAAAAGGATGATTTTTGCCTCCTAGATCTGCTTCAATACATACAATTTGGTCGTTGCTGGAAGCAAGCGTAGTCAGCTCATCTTTATAGGCATCTCTACCTGACTTCTTGGTCATGATAAACTCACCTTCCATTTATGGGCGAGCTTCTCCGGGATTTTAACATAATGCGCTTCGGGGTTTCCTTCAATCGCTGCAACACCTTTTCCTTTTATCGTATTGGCCAGGACGGCTACCGGTTTATCTGGATCTGGTTCAATTGCGGCAAGGATTTCTTCGAAATGATGGCCGTTAATTTCCTTGACAGCAAAGCCAAACGCTTCAAATCTTTGCCGGAGATTGCAAAGCGGTGATATGTCATGCACATAACCATCGTTTTGGCCTCCGTTGCAATCGACGATATATACAAAATTAGTGATCGACTGGGCTTGGACAATCTGTGCGGTTTCCCAGCATAACCCTTCCTGCAGCTCCCCATCTCCACCGATCACAATCCCTAGTCCATTCGTTTGTTTCATTTTTTGCGCCAGTGACCAGCCTGCTGCGTAAGGAATGCCATGACCCAAACTGCCTGTAGCGAAGGGGATGCCTGACAGTTTATGATTAGGATGTCCTGTGAACAAAGAGCCTGCTTTTCCATAGYTATCCGCTGGGTTATCCTTGATAATCCCATATACATGAAGCGCGGCATATAATGCTGCTGCAGCATGCCCTTTGCTAAGAATGATGAGTGTATTGGGATCTTGCACATATTTCGAATATGCACCAATCAATAAGTCAATCGCAGAAAGACTTCCGCCGATATGGCATCCTGTAGGTGATGCAGCCATGTCAATGATCAATTTCCTCGCTTCTTTCGCCTTATCAACCAGCAGGGAAATTTCTTCCCTTTGAATTTCGATTGCCAGCTCCATTTATTCCTCCAATCTCAGCCGAAACCATTCGTTTACAGCTTCTTTTAAAATCGTTCTGGTCTGCTCTACCTCACCATAATGTAAATATTCATCATTCGTATGATCCAAGCTGGAATCCCCGGGACCATAAGCTACCATAGGGACGGAATCCCAAGTTGTGGCCAGCGTATTCATGTCGCTCGTTCCACGTTTTTTGATATAGTGAATGGATTTCTCCTGCTTAGCGAAACTGCGAACAAAAGCTTTGACTAAGGAGCCTGTGCGAGAGTTCGAAAATCCTGGTGTTGCACGCAAGATTTCAACAGTCACATTTTCACCAAATGACAAATCAATTTTCTTCTGATAATCTTTGCCTGCCGAAGGTGATATTCTAAAGTTTAACGTCCCTTTTACCGTCAAAAAGCCTCGTTCATTCTGATGCTCGATATCAATTAATGAAGATAAGGATTGTGGATCGATTTCACGTACGAGAACACGAATGTCTGATACAACACTGTACAATTCGTCGATAACACTCTGACTATCTTTGGCTGCAGTATGCTCCTGCGCGCGATGAATGGTAATTTCCAGCTTAAAGAGACCGTAATAACCGAGGGTTAAGCTCTCTACCCCGCTCGGCTCCCCAATAATAACTGCATCCGCCTTGTAGTGATCTCGAATGAAATGAGCACCTTTTGAAGATGATATTTCTTCTTCGACTGCACCAATTACAAGTAAAGATCCCTGTTCCGGCACATCAACTTCTTGCAGCATATGAATGAAATTTACAAAGCAGCCTTTAGCATCCACGATTCCCCTGCCCGTAATGCCTTTGGAGTCGGATCGAACAGGCCAAACATGCGGAACCGTATCTATATGCCCTAATAAGAGCAGCGTATGGGGACCATTCCCTTTTCGGAAAACGATGTTCCCCGCGTGGTCTATTTCCCCTGAAACCGAAGGCTGCTTTATCGTCTCTAATAAGTAGTGTGCAAGCACATGCTCATCTTGAGAGACCGAAGGAATACGCGCGACTTTATTCAATAAATCGAATGAGCCGAGCTCCCGATCCATGTTCCAGAACCACGTTTTGCCGGGTGCTTCCAAGGTATGAGGACCGGATATATTCACATCACAGACGCCCTGTCGGATTGCTAATTGGGCTGCCCGTACTTTTTGCTTCATGCGCCCTTTTACAAAGCTTAATTCATCATTCGTATAGACACTTTGTATCGTTGACTGTTTATCTTCAACATCCTCCAGTAAACCTGAAGTTCCAGTAACAAAACGCAGGTGATGCGCTTCTAAGTCCACCGCTAAGTGAGCAGCAAGCACGTCTGCATCAATGTTTATGTACACATCCCGTTCTGGATCTACTATTGGTGGAGAAACACATACAACATCAAAGGCCTGTAAAGCAGATTTGAGAAATGCCACATGACTGCCCACAAAATGACCGAACAACGAATCACGGACAATAATTGATTTTTGATTCTTAATCACTTTAAGGGGCTTCGCTTTCTCGCCATAAACAAGACCTTGATCTCCACCAAGCTGTGAGTAGACAGTCAGACCGTATGCCTTCAGCTGTGTCTGTATAGTGGGCAAAATAATCTCATGATAGGCTGCACGGATAATCGGCATCTCTTCGGGTGAACAGTACCGCACTTCATCCCCTGACGGCAATGTAAGAAAAGGCATCGCACGAGGAATGGATTCATATTTTTGCTTGATGGCTTCGGCACCGCCTGCCACAAGCAGCACTTGATTTCCTCGCTTTACGATACGACTAATTTCTTCAAAAATGTGAGGATGGTTTACAATCGTACTGCTCCCGAGTTTAATTACATATAAGCTGCCGCTGCTCATCAGGGCCACGCTCCCTCAAATTCAAATGTCAATCCCGCCTCCTCAGAGTATCCAAAATAGTTGTTTGCTGCCTGTATGGCTTGCCCCGCAGCTCCTTTAATTAAATTATCGATGGTTGCGATGGAAACACAATTACGTCCATCCACATAAGCACCGATTTCTGCATAGTTTGTTCCTACCACTGTTTTGATCATAGGTGAACCATTGCCCGAGTTAAAATAATGAAGAAAGGGTTTGGATGAATACGTGCTGTAGAATGCTTTTTTTACATCTACCTCTGTTACATGCTCTTTGAGCAAGCAATACGAGGTTGTCATAATTCCTCGGGGAAGATCAAGACTATAGACCGAAAACTGCAAATCTACCAATTGATTCAAATGATAGGATAATGCATGCACAACTTCGGGCTGATGTCGATGACCATGAACTTTATAAGCTCTGAAGTTATGAGAGCGTTCCGCATGATGTTCTGTTGTCGATTTTCCGCCGCCGCTGGAGCCTGTTTTGGCGTCAGTCACTACACGTCCTTCAATTAAGCCATGCGCCACAAGCGGATAAAGTGTATACAGCGTCGCCACCGCCATACAGCCCGGAAGATTGACTACTTTTGCTTCAAGATTGATTTTGCTGAACTCTGGAATATAGTAGTGCCATCCGCCTTCGAATGCGTTTTTTAATGTTTCTGGATAATGTTGATGCAATATATCGGGGTCGGATATGCGATAATCCCCGCTTAGATTAAAGATATAGTCTGTATGCTCTGCAACATGCTGGATGATCTTGGGCAAGGAGCCTGTGGGCAAACAAGAGAAGACCGCATCGTAATGACCGTCTAATTCGGATATTTTTTTGAACTTTAACGAGCTGTGCTTTTTCTTATGAATAGAACCGATATAGAACTTATCCACCGGGTATCCCGCCTTTGATTCGGAGGACACAAACTGAACTTCAAAATGCGGATGCTTATTTAACAGCCTGTATAACTCAGCGCCAGTGAACCCGCTGCCGCCTAAAATGGCTACTCGTTTCTTTTGTTGTTCTGTTGTACTCATCCTAATCTAGCGTCTCTTTCATACARCACTTTAAGATCGCTGCCTCGCTCTACCAGTTCACGAATAATGTGCGGGTTCGCATCAATTTTTTTGAAAGCCAAGGCGTAAGCTTGAATTCGCTCATATTCTATAGGCGTTCTTAATTCTCTGCATATCGTTAAGCTGTTTCTAAGCATCTTCAATGTTTCAGGGAAATGGTTCAAATCGTAACCAAAATCTTGACGTTCCGATAACGTAAACGGATAACCATTTCCAAAGCCTTTCCGATTTTTGAACGGCAGATGACCAGGTATCGGTACATTTTGCCACTCTCTAGCAAATACGCCTTCAGAATTAATGAGCTGCTGAACGGCATCTTTTACAAGATAATCCTCCAAGTCCTCAAGCCCAAGTCGCTCGGGTGAGAGTTTAACACGATACATGTTATAGCTGTGCTTATACCCATCTGGTACGAATGGTCCGCTAAACAGCTTAGTCTCTGAAAGCTCATTGGTTAAATAGGCTGCATTCCGTGCACGAATGGCATCATAATAAGGAAGGCGGGAAAGCTGGCTCAAACCGAAAGCAGCTGCGATCCACGACATGCGGTAATCAATACCTGATGAATCAAGGAATGCGAGTGCGCGCTCGTAATCCTCTTTTTCTTTGAAAAAAGCGATGCCTCCTTCCCCGCCTACAGGAAAGTTTTTGTCGGCCATTAAGCTTTGTCCTGCACTGTCTCCGATCGAACCGGCGAGTTGTTGATCGATCGATGCGGAATGYGCATGGGAGGCATCCTCCACTAGACGAAGGGAATACTTGTCAGTCAGACGTCTCAATGCAGGTAAATCAGCAGGCAGGCCATGTACATGCACGGGCATGATTGCCTTTGTCTTGTTCGTTATGGCTTGCTCTGCTTTTAGTGGATCCAAGCAATAGGTTATCGGGTCAATGTCCACAAAAATAGGGATCGCTTTCGCTGCAACAACGGCTTGTGCGGTTGCTATGAATGTGAATGCAGGAACGATCACCTCATCCCCGGGCTGTACACCTGCCCCAACTAATGCGAGGTGCAGGCTGGATGTACCGCTCGCTGTAGCAATCGCATAATTCGCCCCTACATAATTGCGATACGTTTCCTTGAACTCATCGACAACTTGCTCTCCATCCTGCTGGATGGAGATAAGCATTTGGATGACATCTTCCTTCGTAATGATTGGGAAATTCGTCTTCCTTACATCCTCTGGAATAATCGATGGTCCTCCCAGAAAGGCTAATGGCGCTTGAACCCAATCGTCTGATGGCAGCGCTAACGGCTTGCGAATAAAATCCGACTTCATCATGATTGGTTCCTCCTTAAGAGTGTTAACTTCACACATGCTGCTACGAGCGGGCTAAGCCTGTAGTTGAACTGCAAGGCTGGCTGCAGGTCAGGTTCACTTTCTTCCTGTGTCCACATCGTTTGTAAATCAAAGGCACCAAAAATCTTCAAGCGCTCTGCTTTTTTCCAAATATTATCATCATTTGCAGCGATGGCAGCAACCGGTCCAAAACCTAATCCCGTAAAGTCCAAAACGAGTACGGGAGCGCGGTCGCTGGCTTTAAAAATGATCTGATCCAACTGATGAAGGTTTTCCCAATTAACCTCAACGGTCGCATAAGCCTGCTTTACGTGTGGATCTGAAATGAGTGTGATTCCTAACCAATGAATAAACTTTTTTTCCTGCTCACTCGGATGATCCAGTCGTGCAGAAGTATGGTAGCCTAAGTCCTGTCCCCACAGCGCACCGTGAATCGCACCGGTGTAACTATTATATAAGGAGACATATTTCTTGTTGGTCAGCTTGGCTATCCCTTTCTCCAATCCTTTTAATTCAAGATCATTTTTTTCAATACTCATAATGACGCCTGAATTTAGTACTCTCGATAATACAAATGACAATGAAAAATAGTTTTCTTTTTGGATGACAGATTCTGGTTTCGTTAATGTTTCTCCCATTTCCTATTTAACCTCCCTATTTACCGTGATATAACTGTTAAGTTGGCCTTGTTTTTTCGTTCAATCGCAGCTTTTACATATTGTGCAATATGGTAGGCCACATCGACACCATGAATTTTCCAGGACTTTGCGAATTCCGGGTTTTGATTCACTTCACAAACGACATACCGTTGCTGCTTGTAATCAAAGAACAAGTCTGCACCATAAATGCCTTCGCCCAAAACCTCAATTATTTGTTTGCAAATGGATGCCATTTCATCATTAATTTCTAGAGGATCGATTTCTGCGCCTAGATGCGTATTCGTCTTCCAGTTGTCTGCTGAAACCCGGCGAAACGCAGCAATCGGTTTGCTGCCTACGATGACAACACGGATATCAAAATCGCCTTTTTCCACATATTCTTGCACTAATACAGGGAACGATTGATGCCCAGGGTCTACAGATTCTCTTGCAGCTATCCAGCCATCTAAGCATTCTTTGCCGGTGATTCTAGCTATTCCCCTTCCCCAAGATGAGGTTGCCGGCTTAATGACACATAAATCTCCAAATGTCTGCAAAGCTTGGAAGAGCTTCTCAGGTGTAAAAGCTATTTTATATTGGGGCTGGGGAATGCCATGTTTTTGAAACACAATCGCTTGATGTATTTTATTTGTACAAATAGTAATTGCTTTGACCGAATTCAACGTTTCAAGACCGGCTAATTCAAGCAAATGGGCTCGATTCAACGCGTTTTTCTGTGAGAGACAACGAATGAGAGCGAGACCGAAGGAATGAACATCAGGCTCACCTAATGGTAAGTCCATGGAATCCAAGTTCACCTGCACTTGTACGCCTAAATCTCGAAGATGATCGATTATTCGTTGTTCTTCTTCCCGCAACTTTGTAACACATAATAAAATCGCACGATTCTGCTCCATGTTCGGTTCCTACTCTCCCCAAGTTTCTTCTATTTCTGGAGCTAGAGCGATGCTTACGAGATTGGATTCGACCTGCACTTCATGTTCTTGACCGCATGAACCGCATTCCAAAATTTCACCCGTCGTTACACTCTCTTCCACCTCGATATCCGACTTGCATACAAGACAATTCAAATCTGCCATTTTCCTTGCACCTCCTAAAGTTTTAAAAACATATATAAATGGAATAAATTCCGTAAAACCGAGCAATAACTTCATGGCATGCAGCTTTTTTAAAACCGTGTGCTGCTATTTTGTTTCTATATCCCACTGGTTTACATTATTGAACGTACCTAGACTAAGCGGTTTACCAACGAGAACCTTTTTTGATACGACCTGCAAACGTTTCTCGGAATAAACAGCTAAAGTGGCAACCTCATTATGCAGTACCTCTTGCAATTGGTTATAAATCTTGTGACGTTTTTCCTCTTTGATTTCTTGTTCACCCTTTTTAATCAGCTCATCGACTAATGGATTCTTAAATCGAATCACACTTTCGGGATCATCACTTTTATAGGTTGTAAAATAGAGGCTCGGTTCGATATAGTAATCTCTTGTGAATATGGTAATGTCATGCTCGCCCTTCTCCACTTTATCGATTAACGTTGGGAAATCGAATTTCTGAACATCTACTTTAATCCCAACAGATTCTAAGTTTTGTACGAGAATATCAGCAGCCTGCTCACGAACCTTATTCCCAACTGGAATAATAAATGTAATGGTACGTTTGGGATCCCAGTTCGCTTCTTTTAAAAGCTCTTTTGCTTTTTCAGGATTGTAATCATAATTGGCAATATTTTTATTAAAATAAGGATGCGAGCTTGGAATGCCTCCATCAATAATTTCGGCCTGCCCTTTGAGGAGCTGCTCCACGATGAGCGGACGGTTCAACGCATAGGCGATCGCTTGACGAACTTTTTTATCAGGAAGCTTCTCTGTATTGAAGAAAATTTCGGCCGGTTCAGAGGCTGGAGCAGAGGTTACATTTACATTCTCAAAGCCCTTGACCTTATCATAATCCGTAATCGGTACAAGCCCGACGGGCAAAGAATTCATTTGAATTTCTCCCGTCTGCAGCTGTGCTACAAGATTTGCCGCGGGAAGCACCTTTATGAAAATCGTGTCAATCTTAGGTACATCGAGGTAGTAATTTTCATTTTTTGTCACCTCGACAAATTGCCCCTGCTCATAATTCGCAAACTTATAGGGACCAATGGTGACTAATGGTTTCTGGAAATATTCGTTCGTTGAAAGCTGCTCTGGGTTGGCATCTTTCAGAATATGCTCGGGCAAGAAATTAACCTTAACACCGAAACGTTCATTAAATACGAGCGGATCGATCGGTGTTTTTGTTTTGATCTCGAAGGTCGTTGGATCGATAATTTTTAATCCGGATAGCTCTGTTTTCCCTTCATCCAGTTTCCCAATGTCATTTAAGCCTTCGATAAAATCCAGCTTGAAGGATGATTCTACTTTGGCATGAAGGGCAAGCTTTAAGGTGAAAGCCACATCTGCCGTTGTAAAAGGGGTACCATCGTTCCATTTGGCATTCGCTTTAAGCTTGATATGGTAAGTTTGCTTATCCTGCGTCTCGATAGATTCTGCCAGCTTCGGTATAAATTGTGCGGTATCCGTTACATCGAGCAAAGAATCATTGAGTAAATTAATGGGGGCAAGCGACGCCGAGCTTCCTTGCGTATTGATTTGATTTAAAGTAACAGGAGCATTAACGATACCAATGTATAAGGTTTTTTTTGCTTTGGCATCGTTGGTTGCTGCCTTAACGGAAACATCTTCCTTGGCTGGTTCTGCTGTTGCTTCGACCTTTTCCTGCTTCGTTTCACTGCAAGCCGATAGAAAAATCATTAAGATGGTTAATAATACGAATCCTGGCACTCGAAACCTTGTTTTCATTTGTTTCTCTCCTTTTGTTTTATTGCTTTTTCTATTTAAATAATTAAATAGCAGATTCATATACTTAGGCTCTTGCATCAAACGCATCACGAAGACCGTCCCCTACAAAGTTAATCGCAAGAACGGTAATGAGAATAACGATGCCAGCGGGTACCCATAACCACTGCTGCTCAGTTAAAACCGTTAGCGATTGTGCATCGTGCAGCATATTGCCAAGGCTCGCCTGAGGAGATTTGACCCCCATCCCAAGAAAACTAAGTCCAGCTTCACTAAGAATCGTGCTGGCAACGCCAAACGTTGCATTCACAATGATTGGCCCCATTACATTTGGCAAAATATGCTTCATTAGTATTCGCGGAGTTTTGTATCCAAGCGCAACGCCGGCGCGGACAAAATCCATTTGTTTCATGGATAATACGCTTCCCCTGACAAGCATCGCTATCGTTGGCCATTTGAAAAGTGCGAGAACAAGGATGATTGTGGTTGCACTTGCACCTAGTACACTCACGATGACCAATACGACCATCATGTATGGAAAACTTAAGAAAATATCAGTCAAACGCATAAGTGCCATATCCAGCCATTTGCCATAGTAACCAGCGATTAGTCCAATGAATGTTCCGAAGGTTACGTACAAAGCAACTGTAAAAAAACCAATCATTAAAGATACCCGTGTTCCATAAATCAACCGGCTTAATACATCCCGCCCTACTTGATCGGTGCCTAACCAGTGTGTAAGCGAGGGATGGGCTGAGAACGCATCTGTAATTTCATTAGGATGACTCGGTGCAAGCCACGGAGCAAAAAGCGCGATACTAAGCAGCAGCAAGGTAGTTGCAAGTCCCCATACCGCCAGCTTGTGCTTGATAAACTTACGCCTCACTATTTGGGCATGACTCTCCATTACATCCACTGACAGTTCGTCTTCATCACCATGATCTGAAGAAAATGCATCTTTCCTCATCCATGGCATTTCACTAACGGACATTGGCTATCCCCTCCAATCAGCTGTATTTAATGCGTGGATCAACGATTGAATAAACGATGTCGGTGAACAAATTCGTGAAGAGTATAACGCATGCAGCAATCAAATTAATGCCCATTAAAGTCGGATAGTCGCGTGAGAGAATGGCTTCCATCGTTAATTGCCCGATACCCGGCCATTGAAATACTTGCTCAATAATAATGCTGCCGCCTAATACCAAAGGAATTTCTGCACCGATGATCGTTATGATCGGGATTAAGGCATTGCGAAGCGCATGCTTATTCGTAACCAGAAATTCACTAAGGCCTTTCGCTCGGGCTGTACGCAGATAATCCTGATGGAGTACATCGAGCATACTTGCGCGAACATAACGAACCTTTTTACCTGCAATCGTAATACCAAGCACCATGACAGGAAGAATCATATGCATGAGGATATCTCCGAAACTTCCAGAGCCACCTAACGTTGACATTCCCCCTGTTGGAAGCCACTTCAGCTTAATTCCAACCACATAGATGAATCCAAGGCCTAGGAAAAAGGGAGGAATCGAGGTGCCTAGGAAGGATAACCCTGTCATGACATAATCCAATTTTGAATTCTGTTTGACAGCACTGATCACCCCTACGGGTACGGCAATCAATATCCCAACCAGCATCGATGCTGCAGCCAGCAGCAAGGTAGGTCCGATTCTGGCGCCAATCAGCTGTGATACGGGGGCGAAGCTGCTAAATGAATAGCCGAGTTCTCCTCTAAAAAAACCGCCCAGCCATTTTACATACTGTATATACAATGGGTCATTCAGACCAAGCAGCTCTTTTTTAATCTCTAGCAGCTCTTTCGGGATATTAGGAGTGATTAACATATCCACGGGATTCCCGGGAGCCATATTCATGATAAGAAAATTAAGCAATGTGATTCCAAGAAATACTGGTATGGAAATCAGCAGCCTTCGAACGATATAATGGCCCATCGATGCCTTCTCCTTTCCTAGCCTTTGTGCTATGCAAGCGGATAGTGGCATGCAACAGAGTGATGCTCTTTCGTAATTACCGGTTCTGTTGTTCGGCACAGCTCTTGCACATAAGGACAACGAGTATGAAATCGACAACCAGATGGAGGCTCAGCTGGACTAGGCACATCTCCTTGAATGATGTGACTGTTCGTTGTTCGAAGCGTTGGGTCCGGCGGAGGATACGCATTTAATAGAAGCTGCGTATACGGGTGCTTCGGCTTGCGGAATAGCTCCTCTGTAGGTGCCAATTCTACGATTTTCCCCAAGTACATGACGGCGATTCTTGTACTGATCTGTTTAACTGCTCCAATGCCATGGGCGATAAATAAATACGTCAGCTTCAACTCATTTTGCAAATCCTGTAAAAGATTTAAAATTTGAGCTTGGATGGAGACATCAAGCGCTGATACTGGCTCATCGCATACGATCAATTTGGGTTTGAATGAAATGGCTCTAGCGATTCCGATCCTCTGGCGCTGCCCCCCGGAAAATTCATGAGGATATCGATTGGCAGCCGAACGCGGCAATCCAACTAATTGAAGCAGGTTATCAACCTCACGCTGCACCTCACTGCGCTTCACCAGCTTGTGAACAATTAAAGGCTCAGCAAGCGTATCGTATATTCGAAGCCTTGGGTTTAAGGAAGCATACGGGTCCTGAAAAATCATCTGCATTCGTGTCCGCAGCGGTTTTAACTGTCGCTGAGAGGAATATATAATGTTCTGATTTTCAAAAAGAATACGTCCAGCTTGCGGATTCTCAAGTCGAATGATTGAACGACCAATCGTCGACTTGCCGCATCCCGATTCGCCAACTAAACCGACGGTTTCCCCTTCATACATCGTTAGGCTCACATCATCAACCGCCTTGATATGGCTGACTTGATTCGAAAATACGCCACTACGAATGGGGTAATACATTTTTAACCATTCGATTTGCAATAGTGCGTTGAGGCTCATAATCTAACCGCCTGAGTATGTTCTTCATTCGATACGTTTGGAAGGTCCTTCAGYCAGCAGCGTACATGATGTCCCTGTCCATTCGTCGTAAGATCAGGCTGTTCTTGCTGGCATCGTGCGATTGTATGTGGACAGCGTGGGTGAAAGCGGCATCCTGCAGGCATCTTCTGGATAGAGGGAACTGAACCTGGAATCGTCTGCAGCCGCTCCCTGTTGACTTGATCGAGTCGGAGGGTTGATTTCATTAAGCCTTGCGTATACGGATGCTTTGGTGCTCGAAAGAGAGTGAAAACGTCAGCTGATTCGACGACTTGCCCCGCATACATGACGACCACCGTATCCGCCATTTCAGCTACAACTCCTAAATCATGCGTAACTAGCAAGATAGCAGCACCGCTTTCTGCCTGCAGCTGCTTCATCAATGCAAGGATTTGTGCTTGAATCGTAACATCGAGCGCCGTTGTTGGCTCATCTGCAATGAGCAGCTTGGGCTGGCATGCCAACGCCATTGCAATCATTACCCGTTGTCTCATGCCTCCTGAAAGTGCGTGAGGGTATTCCTTTATAATCGATTCAGCTCTAGGAATACCTACTTTCCTTAACAAATCTATGGCTAAGCGCTTCACTTCCTTTCGAGACAGGTTCAAATGCTGGCGAATCGTTTCTTCAATCTGCTCTCCGATGGAGAAGACTGGATTTAGAGAGGTCATCGGCTCTTGAAAAATCATCGCGATTTCGCTGCCTCGAAGCTTACGAAGCTGAGCTTGCGAGCAGCTGATTAGAGATGAGCCGTTGAACTTGATTTCTCCTTGACGAACTGAACCATTAGCTCCGAGCAATCCCATGATGGAAAGGGATGTTACACTCTTTCCACAACCGGATTCGCCAACAATAGCGATGGTTTCCCCATGTTCAAGTGTGAAGCTCACATCATCTACAGCGATCACTTCTCCTTGATCCATCCGAAATGCCACCTGTAATCGATCAACTTCTAAAAGCTGTCCTATTGCATTCACCAACTTTTTATCATTTGGTATACGTACTTTACAATCAATCCATATAATTCCTATGTGTTTTATAAACTTTGATTAATCCTAGCATACAGAATTTTGAAAAGATTGAATAATAGAATAATTCTATATATAAATAGAAAATTGTTCCAATCCATACATAAATAGCTACGCAAGCTCGTTATGACTAGCTATTTAGCGGGGTTATTAGGATGATATGGAACATAAAAAAGTGCCGCAATAAATCGTCGCGGCACTTTTTATAAGTTAAATGATGAAATTGATTTTGATTGCAATTTAGTTTTTAGCGGTATGTTTCTTAATTGCAGGCATAATTTCAGTAGCGATAAGTTCTATATTTTTTGCAATTTTATCAAATGAAACACCGCCAAAATCAATTTGAGCCATAAAACGCTGATGTCCATATAATTCATATTGGTAAAGCATTTTTTCAATGATTTGCTGCGGGCTGCCCACCATTAAAGCATCACGATGATCGGTCGACTGAGCAAACTGCTGTTTTGGATATCCGCCTCCACGCAGTGCTTGCATTCCAGCGTTAAGATGTGGATAGTACTCACGAAGAGCGTCTTGTGTCGTTTCTGCCATATAAAATAAACTCGTCGTTGCTATAGGTAAAGCTGCTGGATCAAAACCTTTGCTTGAAGCAGCTTCACGATAAGCATCTACCGAAATTTTAAAGTTGCTTGCTGGACCTCCAAGCGTTGTCAGCATCATTGGAATTCCGGCATATCCTGCTTTAATAGCACTTGCAGGAGGTCCGCCTACTGCTCTCCAAATGGGCATATGTCCATTTTGGGGCTGCGGCAAAATCGATGCTTGCTTAAGAGCTGGTCTAAACTGACCTTCCCATGTTATCGTTTCTTCATTGTTTAATTTCATTAGAAGCTCTAGCTTCTCTTCAAATAGTTCTTCATAATCCCGAACATCATAGCCAAGCAAACTATACGCCCCGACGCGTGAGCCCCGTCCTGCCACAATTTCCGCACGTCCCTTGGAAATTAAATCGATCGTTGCAAAATCTTCGTATACTCGAACAGGATCAGATGTACTTAGCACTGTTGCTGAGCTGGCAATCTTAATGTTTTTTGTGGCCTGGGCAATAGCTCCTAAAATCACGGTATGGGCTTGTGTCGTGAAAAATGTTTGATGACTTTCCCCTACAGCAAATACATCTATTCCTGCCTCATCTGCCAGCTTGCTTGCATCAATGAGCTCTTGAATACGCTGTTCAGCACTTATCATTGTGCCCGTATTCGGGTTAGGCAAATGATCCCCAATGGAATACAATCCGAATTCTAATCCTTTATTTTTATCGTTTCGATATTTTTCCATGCGTTCTCTCCCCTTTTGCGTATTAATTCAGCGGTACTAATTTTGCTTCAATATCCGCCCGTCTAGCTTCTAAAAATGGCGGTAAATCCAGTGCTTTACCTAGCTCTGCGACGGATGAATCTTTCGTAAACCCTGGCCCATCCGTCGCTATTTCAAACAAAATGCCATTTGATTCTCGGAAATATAAGCTTTGAAAATAATAACGATCCACAATGCCGGAGGAGTGGAAGCCGCGTTTTTTAACGACCTCATCCCAATAGCGCAGCTCTTCTTCATTTTTAACACGGATGGCTAAATGATGAATGCTTCCTCTTCCAGGCTTCTCGATTGCTCCATCTGCTTGTTTGACCAAAATTTCTCCATAGGAACGACCGGCAACAGATTGATAAATGGCTTCATTTTCCGTACGTGACACTTCGCTATAACCTAACATGCTCGTCAATGTAGCGGCTAAACGATCCAAAGATCGAACGGTCATTTCGACAGTTCCCATGCCAAGAATGCGATGATTTTGCAAGGCGATTGATTCCTCCCATGCTGCCCATTTCTCAGGGACTTCCTCACCGTTATTGTTTAGTAGAACCATTCGCAAACCTTCTGTATCTTCAAAATGGAGCGCATCTCGCCCTGCATATTTTGTAATTTCGCCGTGTTCTACCTTTAATAATTCAAAACGTTTTTTCCAATAGGCTAAACTTTCTAAAGAAGGCACGAGCAAGCCAATTTGAGTAATCGCATTAGTACCGCGCACAGTTCTTCCTGCATTTGTCATTTCAAAGAAGGATAGCTCCGTTCCCGCACTGCCCGTTAAATCACCGTAAAATAAATGATACATGGATGGATCGTCTTGATTGACCGTCTTCTTCACTCTGCGCAGTCCTAGTACTTCTTGATAAAAATGATTATTAATTTTTGCGTTTTTTGTAATCATCGAAATATGATGATGTCCAGGGATTGTATACATAATTGTTCCTCCTCTATTTAACTTGACTAGTCAATTGATATTGCGAAAAAATTACTCTGACGGCAATTTCTTTTTCTGGCTATGTTTATGGATGCGAGTCATCAATGAGTATAGTGTTTTTTGTTCGTCCTCATTTAATACATCTTCAAAAAATGAAGTTTGAAAAGCAAGCTGGCTCGGCATTGCGATATCCAATATGGCTTCGGCCTTTTCTGTTAAACTAATCGTTTTGGTTTTCCAGTCTTGCTTGCGCACAATATAACCTTCGTTCTCAAGTCGTACGAGCATGCGAGATATGCCGCCTTGCGTAACCGTTACTTTCTCGGCCAAAACCATTTGGGTTAGAGGCTGATAGACACGAATTTGCATGAGTACATCAAATTGAGCAGTCGTTAAATCAAATTGTTTTAAAAATTCATTTGACATCTGGTTGCTCTGATTCGTAAAACGCATCAGCCGCAGCCAAATTAACGAACCTAACGTATTATTCTGCATTTCGTTCCCCCTCTCAATGACTATGCCATCACTTTACTACTCAATTGATAAAATGGCAAGTGTGAATGTTTAAGTTTAAAAAGCTACAATTAATGGAAAGATTAATGCACTTAATTAATTATAGTTACTTGACAAAGAAATTTATATTCGCTATTATTATCTCATATTAAAGATACTCAACGTAAAGAAAGTTGGCGTATTTTTATTATCCATCTTTCGTTAAGAATAACCCTTCCTTGTTTAAGAAATACTGATCATTAACTATTTGTTATCCTAAGGACGGTTCTTGTTCTAAAGCTTTACAACATGATTTGGCAGTGTCTGCAAAAGGTTTTCTAGACAAATGATTTGGTAGAACAACTATTGAGGAGGAAAAAACAGTGTCAAAATTAAATATCGGTATTATTTTAGGAAGTACTCGTCAAGGTCGTCTTAGCCCGCAAGTTGGTGAATGGGTGAAGAAAATCGCTGATCAACGCGGAGATGCTAATTATGAAATCGTTGATATCGCGGATTTCAAGCTCCCGCTCTTGGGAGAAAGCGATGCTACTGAGCAAGCAACAGCTTGGAATACGAAGCTTGCTAGCTTGGATGGATTCGTATTTATTGTACAAGAATACAACCACAGTATTTCAGCATCACTGAAAAATGCGCTTGATTATGCTCGTGACGCATGGAACGATAAAGCAGCAGGTATCGTAAGTTACGGTTCTGTAGGCGGTGCTCGTGCAGCTGAGCATTTACGTGGAATTTTGGGCGAATTGTCTGTAGCTGACGTTCGTGTACATCCTGCATTGTCACTCTTCACTGATTTTGAGAACGGTTCTGTTTTCAAACCAGCTGATCTTCATCTTACTAATTTGAACGGCATGTTAGATCAAGTACTCGCTTGGAGCGGTGCATTGAAAACATTGCGTTAATCGTCACTACCAACTACCACCTCTTTATGAAGAGGTGGTTTTTCTTTGTGTCATTTAATGGAGCAGATCATTGCCCGGTGAAAAGGGATATAAATTTCCTTCCAAGCTGAAGGAAGCTTGTCCGGTTTCTTCTGATACGATGATAACAAGCGCATCACTTAATTCTGATAAACCAAGACCGGCACGATGTCTAGTTCCAAGCTTCTTCTGCTCGCTGTCTCTTTGCGTTAACGGCAGGACATTGCCAGCAGATATAATTTTATCATTTTGGATTAAGACTGCGCCGTCATGGAGCGGACCGCCAGGGGTGAAAATAGATTCTATTAACGAATGCGTCAGCATGGCAGAAATTAATACGCCATGAGTAATATACCTATCGATTGAATCTGATCTTTGCACGACGAGAAGCGCCCCATGGCGCCGTTTCGATAAATGGGATATTGCATGGGACAGCTCGTCATATTTGGCGGTATAAGGTGCAAGATAACATTTTAAATAAAAGGTTGTTGCAATCGATTCCGTTTCAAAAACTTGTTCTTTCATAGAATGGAACTCATTTAGCAAGCAATTGCCAGCATCATGATCCAAATCCTTTATCAAAGCTTCAAGGGATTCACGCAAATGTAGAAGCTTGCTCTTCACTTCAACTTTCATTGGAGAGAAATCACATTTTATATCATCCATACGTCCACCCCACTCAAGTGACTACCGCAAATTGAAGTTGAATACTTCCTTTATTTTGCTTAGCCCCTCTTTTTTTATACATAATGGCTAATGGCAACAAAAAGACTGGCCCTATAATAGGAACCAGTCTTCTTAAAGTTCTTGTCAGTATATCTGCGATTGCAGCTTACTGATTGTTTTCAGGAATGCTTATTTTTTTGGACCATGTTTTGCCGCCATCGGTTGTTCTGTATACAGCTGCATTAGATAGGCTTGTATCGGCCATCCAGCCTAGCTCCTTGCTTGTAAACGAAATAATGCTTTCTCCCCCAGCGATCGGTGTAAGATTATTCCACGTTTTCCCTGAATCAACCGAACGACCAACGCCAATGACTCCAGCGGCTGGAGAGTAACCTCCGAGTATCGCAGCTCCATCAACAAGCTCCATATTGCTAGGGTGTCCACCAGGCGCAGCAGGTCCTTCTTTAACAAGTCCTGCAGCACCGCCTGGTGCTGGTCCGCCGCCTGCTGTTTCCTGGCTAATTACTTTCCTCCAGCTTGAACCATTATCTGCAGAGGCATAAAGGGAATAAGATTGCTGGGACATCCCTACTCCACCGTAAAATTGTGCCCATATTTGATTTCCCTTTGTGTAAAGCTTACCGCCTATGCTCTCCTCTGATTTAACTGTTAGTTTTGTGGACCAATTCATACCACCATCTGTGGTTTCTGATAGTCGATAGCCAAATCCAGGTACTACGATAAGTGACCATCCATGCTTCACATCTGTAAATTCTGCATAGCGGTTATTGGGAGGAGTAGAGATTTTGGTCCATGTTTTCCCGCCATTTGATGTTTTATAGGCAAAAGCCTTCGTATAGCCGAAGCCATTTGAAGCATCCACAAAAYGAATACGTTCAAGCGCGAGCGGATTGGTTACTATTTTGGTGAACGTTTTTCCGCCATCCTTGGTGTGAATTAGGGCATTCGTTCCGGAAGCAGAAGATTTCGCCAATGCCCATCCAGTTGTGTTGGAAATGAAATCAAGCTGTGTAAATTGCCAAGTACCCTTATAGATCGGTTGCCATGTTGAGCCGGCATCAGAAGTTCCAATGAGAAATCCATTGCCAGCAGCGCGTCCGGTTGTACCGTTCAAAAATTGAATATCACTGAAATGGTATGTGGTATCCCCTGCTGGTGTTCCGCTGAAAAGATCCTTTGCTGTTGTGCTGCCTGCTGCTTGCGTTAACGGTGCGATTGCTGTTAGGCCAATCATCAGTGCTGCTACAAGACCGTACTTAAGTTTAGCTTTGATCATGTTTTTCCTCCTCCTGCTGCTAAGTTAGTATTAGAGCCTTTATAGAAGAAAATACCCTGCTTTGATCAAATTGAATCTTAAACGTTATTGATCGTTATGCTGTAACTTTCTTACGAGCACCGCTTATTTTAAATACAATGATGCCACAGACGATTACAAGGACACCTAACCCTTTATTCGTTGTGAAAGCTACTTTTTCGATACCTAGCCACCCTTGCGAGTCCCACAATAAAGCAGTTCCCAGCTGTGCGGTTAGAACGATAGAGATGGCATACGTCGGACCAAGCCGCCTAATGCCTTGTACCAGACAAGTAACAACGCCTACGCCGATTAGACCGCTGAACCAGTACCATGGCTTCATATTTTGTAATGCAAATAACTGTTCGCCTTCGAATACGAATCCGATAACAAATGAGGCAAGGAATCCCATGCCTAATACTAACGCAGTTGTTGTCCATGTATTTATTCGTTCATTGACTTTGCTATTGAATATATTTTGCAAACTGACCAAACAACCAGTGAGAACTGCAAATATAAGTCCAATCATCATGTTTTCTACTCTCCCATTGGCTTATTGATTTGAAATAGCTCATGATATTGTTTTACTCATAAATATTTTGAATGGCGAGTGCGCGTAGTCCATCCTTGTTTTTAACAAGAATGCCTCCATTTTTTCGCTCAATTAAACCTTTTGCACAAAATTGCTGGACAACCCGATTGAGATGTCTATAGCTCGTTCCGATCAAGTTAGCCGTATCCTTTAAGCTGATTGTTTTCCGCTGCCCTTTAATTAGATATTCTGAATCATCATAGGAGACGGACAATAGATAGCTCGCCAATCGAACCTCCACAGGATGCAAAATATTGAAGCTTAATGCGTTCGAATTTTTCAAAAATTTCCGAGCTATAATTTTTAATAAAAATTGCAGCAGCGGCGAATGATCTTTGCCATATTTATTCAACCACTGATGATGAATGCCAATCATGTATACAGTCGACACGGCTTCGACCGTGTTGATAATGTCAATGTCTTGCACATATTCAATATCCCCTACTACATCAAGGGAGGTTTTGAAAGTAAGAATAAGTGTTTTCCCATCTTTCGAGGTTGTGTAGATCTTTATCTTTCCTTGAACGAGAAAATAGAGATATTTTGAAGATTGACCTTGGGAACAAATAAGCTCCTCATGGTCAAAGCAGAATAGTGATAAATGGGGTAATAATTGTTCCCCGAATGTTGTTTCCAATTGATGCGTTTGTAAAAAATGGTGGAGCTGCTCGCGATCTTTAATTTCTTGCATCTGTACGAATCACCTCCAGAGGAATACGGTTAAGGGCTTGGTATATTTTAACTATTATAACCGCAATATAACCACCCCAGCTATCATCATCCCAATACCGATGAATTGAGGCAGCCTCATCTTCTGCTTTGCAACCCCAAACCATCCTTGACTATCGACGATAAAAGCCAGGCTTAACTGGGCAATCAGCATGGCAGATATGCTAAGAGTAACGCCAATTTGTTGAATAGCAGTGACATTGCTGAAGATGATAATAGCTGCAAAGGAACCGCCGATTAGATATAAGGGTTTTACTTGTTTAAAACCGGACCACTGTTTATCCCTGACGAATAACAGAATAATCAAGGCTGCTATGAATCCGGTGAACTGGGTAATCGTTGCGGTTTGCCAAGTGCCGATATCTTGACTAATTCTTGAATTAGCAACACCTTGTAGTGTAATTAAGACCCCGCCTAAAAATGCGAAAATGCTCCCTTTCATATCATTGCTCTCCTCCATATCAATCTTTCCATCATTAAACGATACATTTCAAGGTTTAGGAAAGGACATATGTCCTAAATCAATGTAAAGCAGTTTTTTGCATAAAAAAAGAACGAACGCTCGATCACTGTTCGTTCAATTTATTCGTTTGGGATAGCCTCCTACTCGCTCCAACGTATCTTATTGCGGAACCCCAGTTCTTTGGAGATGAGATCCGCATACTTTTTTGCTTGCTGACCGTAGCTCTCGATTTTACTTGGCGTAAACCGTATCGCGGGACCAGCTACATTCAGTGATCCAATAACGGTATTATCATAAGAAAAGATGGGAGCCCCGATGCCAGTTGTTCCATCCGTTGCTTGTCCTGATGTGATGGCATAACCTCGGGAGCGAATGATCTCTAGATCAGTCTGAATCATTTCTTTGGATAATGGAATCAGCGACGGTACTGTTGTCCAATCCACACCTTGCAATATAGCTTCCTGCATCGTGGATGGCAAATGAACAAGAATAGCGCGATTAGATGCTCCTATATATAGTGGCAGCCTAAGTCCGATAGGTTCGGAAATTTTCAAAATTTGCGGTGAATCGATGGAATCAATATAGACGCCTTCTTGGTTCTCTCTTGTAGCCAAATAGATCGTTTCTTTCGTTTTTTGCGATAGTTCGACCATGAATGGTCTAGCCAGTGACCTGAACATTAGACTGTCCCACATCAAAAAACCGTATTTCATAATGGAAAGTCCTAATTTATATTTTTTCGATTTTTTATCTTGAGCAACAAATCCATGTTCGGATAAAGAATGAAGAATTCGATGCGCGCTTTGTACAGGCATGTCGAGTTCCCTGCTGATTTCTGTTGCACTCATTTCTTTCTCGCTGCCATGCGGTACAAGCAGATCCAATATGTGAATAGCTTTGGAAATGACCCCGGACATTTGCTGCACCTCCGATAGGAATTGATGTTATATTGCTTAACATGATTTTAGCATATAGATCCTAGCAACGAAATATTACTCCGATGATTCCTCATGATTATGTAGAAGAATTGATAGATTCATGATGTTATCCGAGTCGATTCCCTCATCGGCAAAGCCCACCTTTTTAAAGCATCGGATGCTCGCTATATTTTCAACTTCAATACCTGCTGTAATGATCTGTACGGCATCTAATTCCTTTCTATTCTGCAGCAACTCCAGCATTCTTTTTCCGTAACCCTTATTTCGAAGGCTTGGATTGGTTAATAAGCTTACAGAAGCAGTATGGTCGGGATAAATTTCAACACTGATTTGACCAACGGGTATTTCTTGCTCATAAACTATCCAAGCATAATAATTAGAGCTTTTATTAACGAACTTATACCAGCGTTTTAATGGCAATTTGCCGCTTAACCATTTATAAACTTCTGCATCTTTAAACCAGTCTTCTAATACATACAAGTTGGGCTGTTCCAGCTCCCTAAACTCCATTGTGCTTCATCTCCTATTTTTAATTTATTCATTTATACTAAACGGCTCTCATGAAGGTTTCTATTTTTTTATATCCAAAAAGGCGAAATGATAGAATGGTTTCCTTCTCTTTTTATTCTTCTTTTTCGAAAGTATAATCATTTGCAACAGTACGAGAATGAGGAGAGAAATCACATCATGAAGCGCATAAAGCAATTTGCAGAGCCCGCTGCTCCAACCTTTATTCATTTATGGCGGCATCCAGGATTCCTTATCCTGTTTCTAACAGGTGGAATTATCGCCTTTGGCAACAAAATTTATGAGCTGGCGCTGCCGCTTATTTTGTACGATTTGAGCCACTCTGCGGTGAAAATGTCAACGATGCGCGCCATCGAGCTTCTTCCAAACCTGCTGCTTGCCATGTTTATCGGTGTACTGGTTGACCGCGTGCACAAGAAAAGCTGGTCATTATGGGCCATAGGACTGCAAATCTGCGTTCTTCTAGGTCTATATGCAGTCATTTCCTACGGCAATCCACCCATCTTTGTGCTATATGTAAGCGGCTTTTTGCTCATGCTGTTTGGTTATGCATTTAATAATGCCCGTGTTGGAATTGTGAAGCATTCACTCCCTGCGGAAATGCTGACACCGGCTAACGCTACCTTCAACTTTATGTCAACCTTGGTTGGCATTATGGGTCCTGCTGTAACAGGGCTGCTGCTCATGCTTCCTGTGCTGTATGATGCCTTATTCATTACTTCGTTTTTGTTCTCTATTGCATTTGTTTTGCTGATATTCTTACGCAGCGATGAGCCGCCTAATGCTCAGCAAGCTGGTTTCTGGCGTGAGCTTCGAGCAGGTTGGGCTGAATTTCGCTCTAATAAATTATTATGGCAGTTGACGATCACTGTAATTTTTTTGAACGCGACGTCAGGCATGGTGGATACAACGATCATTTTCTACGCCAAGGATGCGCTCAGACTGAATAATGCAGAGCTAGGTACCGTGTTGGCAGCAGCAGGTGTAGGTGGGCTTCTTGGCAGTCTACTTATTAGCAGGCTTCGACGCACCTATTCTGTTGGTGTCTTGGTCACGATCACCACGCTATGTGTTGCGTTATCTTATTTACTGATGGCTTTATCGCAATCCAGTATGATGTTAAGCTTCAGCCTGCTGCTTAATGGATGTTTTGAGATGATCAGCACCGTTTGTATTTGGACATTTAGACAGGAATCTACACCACATCAGCTAATCGGACGTATCAGTGGCATAACTGGCTCATTATTCAAGCTTGCTATGCCGATTACGATTGTTTCTGCGGGTTGGATCTCTGAGCTCGCGTACCCAACAGTAGTATTTTGGCTAGCTGCTCTAGGAAACCTGCTCATTTTCAGCTACTGTAGATTTAGCTCATTATGGAGTAAATGATGGATGAATGGTCAGCGTAATAAGCAGTACCTAATCTCAATAAATAACACGTACCTCCGATCGGAAAAGCATCAACGGTACGTGTTTTTTTATGCTATTGATTTATAAACGTTCTCACTCGGTTCTGTATCAGATTAGTAACATCCTTTGCAGTTTATTGTCTTGTAAAGTAAGCTTTGATTTGAATAATTTGTCTCCAGCCGCTACAAAATGTTCTCATTCATCTACAAATAGACTCTTTATTTAGTTATTCTTTACTGTATTCGGTAAATACACATGAAATAAAGTCCCTTCATCACTTTCAGCCCAAATTTGTCCTCCGTGACGTTCGACAAGCGTTTTCGTAATAGCAAGACCTAAGCCCCCGCCTCCCGATTTCCGGTTCYGTGATTTTTCCACACGATAGAAACGTTCGAATACATGCGCGAGCTGCTCAGTTGGTATTCCGATTCCAGTATCCTTGACGGTTATTTGAACACCTTGTTGAACTAATTTCCCATATACCGATACCTTTCCACCATTAGAAGTAAACTTTAGAGCATTCGATAATAAATTCGTCCACATTTGAATGAGTCGGTATTCATCAGCATGGATAGTCATTTCAGGGATGAAACCTCTTTCCAAAATAATTCCTTTATCTGAAAAGGAGGGCTTCATAAGATCTAAAACTTGTTCTATAGATTTTGTTAGTGGAACATCTTTTAAGCTTAACTGCTGTGCTGTAGAAGTAAGTGTTTGCAGTTCTTCCAAATCATTAACCATTTGGACTAAACGGTGAATTTCTTCTCTGCATGATTGTATGCGTTCAGGTGTAGCTTCCCAAATTCCATCTTGAATCGCTGATAAAAAACTATTTAATGTCGTTAAGGGGGTTCGAAGCTCATGAGCAATATTTTCGGTCATCGTTACCCGTAATTGTTCTTGCTGTTCAAGCTGTTCAGCTAAATGATTGATAGAGGCGGCCAGTTGATCGACTTCATCTTTTGGAGTGCCTTTTAAAGGAAGACGAGCATCTCGTTTTCCTCTTGCCATAACGAGTGTTATATTCTTCATTTTAACTAAAGGAGAGGAAATTTTTTTAGCGATGTAAATGCTCATAATAAGCGTAATAATGAGTGCTCCGCCTACTGTCAGTCCAATGGATTGAAGAATGGCTTGCTCTAAATGTGAATTTAACGACTCTGTGTTATCGTGGCTGCCTTGCGCTATCTCTTCACCATAAAGCTGGAAATGATGATGAGTGGCTGTAGCTAAAGCAATGGAAGCAATGATTAAGATGGCTGTTGYATAAAAGATAAGAAGAATACTAATCCGATAGGATAGTGTTTTTTTCATTTGCCTCCTCCATGAAAGCGATAGCCGGCACCAAAAACCGTCTGAATGAACATTGGATTTTTAGCATCCTCCTCTATTTTTTGCCGTAAATTTTTGACATGCTGATCAATTGTACGAGCATCCCCTTCAAAATCGATTCCCATCACCATATCAATTAATTGTTCGCGGGAAAGTGTTCTTTCAGCATTTCTAGCCATAGCAACAAGCAGTTTATATTCATTGGGTGTTAAATTTATGGGTTCTTGATTGATGTAAACCTGTTTAGCTTGGCTATCCAAACTTAATCGTCCATTACCGTATTCCAAACGATCAGCGAGAAGCTCATGATGATTGGTACGCCGCAGGACGGAACGAACTCTAGCCAACAATTCATGGGGATCAAATGGTTTCACGATATAATCGTCAGCTCCAGCAGATAACCCTTGGATGCGATGATTTAGAGAAGCTTTAGCCGTAAGCATAATGATGGGTACCGGATTAGTTCCTCGTATTTGTCTGCACAGCAGCTCTCCATTAATGTCAGGGAGCATCAAGTCAAGAATGATTAAATCAAAGGGCTGCTTATCGATTTCATGCATCGCACTTTGGCCATCACTAGCTTCACATGCACTATAACCAGCCTTGTTTAGATAAGCGATTATAACC
>NZ_JBFTPZ010000061.1:0-36891 GCF_056398745.1 Paenibacillus sp. 01T424
GAGGCACAAAGGAGAATTGAAGAATATTTGCATTTCTATAATAACGAGCGACCGCAGAGAAAACTAAAAAAACTGACGCCTGTTGCTTACAGACGTCAGCTTTCTGCCTAGGTGTTTTTTGCAATGTCTACAAATAGGGGTCTTGACCATAGCGGCTTGAGGTTTCCTTGTTTTATAGTAGCAAGACGGAATATCTCACCCTATGCTTCTGTTAAGGAAGAATGTTTCCGGCAGCACGATAAATGGCATACCATTCTTCGCGTGTCAAATGAACTTCGCTCGCATTGCAGCAATCGTTCAGGCGGTCAAGATTCATTGTACCGATAACCGGTTGCATATGCGCAGGGTGGCGCAAAAGCCATGCAATAGCAATTGTTGTATTGCTAACATTGTATTTTTCAGCAATTTCATCGATTTGTTTATTCAATTCCGGGAACTTATCGTTCCCAAGGAATACGCCTTCAAAAAATCCATATTGGAAGGGAGACCAAGGCTGAATCGTAATATCGTTCAGTCTGCAATAATCGAGGATACTGCCATCACGGTGCACAGCAGCATCATTTTCCATATTTACGTTAAATCCGCTCGAAATCATAGTCGCGTTCGTAATGCTTAGTTGCAACTGGTTAGCGACTAGAGGCTGCTTCACCGATTTCTTCAGAAGTTGAATTTGCATTGGTGTTTGATTGGATACGCCAAAATGGCGTACTTTACCAGAGCTTTCAAGGCGATCAAAAGCTTCAGCTACTTCTTCCGGCTCGACTAATGTATCTGGACGGTGCAAAAGCAGAATGTCCAAGTAATCCGTTCTCAGTCGCTTCAAAATTGCATCTACCGATTCTAAAATATGTTCTTTGGAGAAATCGAACATGCCAGGACGAATGCCGCATTTTGATTGTAAAATAATCTTCTCGCGAACTTCATCGTTCATATGAATAGCATCTGCGAATATTTCCTCACAAGTTCCACCGCCATAAATATCAGCATGGTCAAAGAAATTCGCACCTTTATCTAGCGCCGTCTGAACAAAACGTTCGGCACCGGTCTTGTCCAGCGAATTAATACGCATGCAACCGACTGCAATCACCGGCACCTCTAGTGTACTGCTTCCAAGCTTCATCGTCCTCATGATTTAAGTCCTCCTTCGAGATTGGTTAGCTTTGTTTAATGGATTCATCGCAAATAGAAGAGTGTTCTATTTGTTGCTGCACAAACTATGTAAACGCCTTCCTAAAACAATTGTGCCTTATGATTGTCTCACAAAAGGCCGCCGTATTTCAATGTTTACAAAAAGGATAAAATGATATATGTGTCCGCTGGTCGTGAGCACGGCATCTCTATCCATGCGGTCTGGTATTTACATACAAACGTGAATTCGGTATTCTGGAAAAATAGTTTCAACTTGGAAGGTATTTAATCACGACTTTTTATTAATTGGGGGCAGCAAATATGGTGACAATTGAGGATTTCATGAAATTAGATATTCGTATTGGTACGGTTATTCATGCAGAACCTTTTCCAGAAGCTCGAAAACCTGCAATAAAATTAGAAATCGACTTTGGGGATTTTGGTGTCAAACATTCATCGGCACAGATCACAGAACGGTATGAACCAGAACAGCTTATTGGCCGTCAAGTTGCCGCAGTAATGAATTTTCCTGTTAGACGTATTGCGGGCTTTAAATCCGAGGTGCTTGTCATTGGTGGAGTCCCATCGGAGGGTGATGTAGTTCTTTTAAAGCCTGATCAACCCGTTCCGAATGGGACGCCAATTGCGTGAGGAAGTTCATCAAAAAAAGAACAGGTTGCCGATATAATCGGCAACCTATTTAGCTTTCCACGTTCACACGTCGACAGCGATCGTAGCAATTAAAGTTATAGGGCTCCATGTCAGCTTCGATTTTTTTTGGTACATAACCATCGTTTGTTAAGTTGGTAAGAAGTTTAGTTAAATGCTTTGCTGTTTCTGGTAGGTCATGCATGAGCACGATAGGGGTCACATCATATTTCTCTAATTTTTGTATCTGAGAAATTGTCGTTTTAATATAATCTTTGCTTGAAATAGACCAGTCGCTGCTGTCCACGTTCCAATCCCACAATTTATACCCGTTGTCACTTAAAACCTTCCTGAATGAATCCGTTAAATAAGGTACACTGCCGTAAGGCGTACGAATTAGAACCGATGAGATGCCTGTAATTTTCTCAAGTGTTTTTTGAGCTTGATTCATTTCATCCAGCGCAGATTGTTCCGAACGGTAAAATCGATTTTTATTGTGTGTGACACCATGCAAAGCTACGGCATGTCCTTCTTCTACAATTCGTTTAACGATTTCTGGAGATTGTCGCATTTTTGGTTCCAACATAAAAAATGTCGCTTTCACGTGAAATAGCTTTAACGTGTCCAATATTTCATTGGTAGCTGAAGAGGGGCCATCATCAAAGGTTAAATATATCGTTTTATTATTTTTGTCATCATCGATTTCGGAAGGCTGCTTTACAGTAATTAAATTTGTTTCAAGTTGTTCATCTGTGTCATTTACAGTTGCTTGGATAGGATTTGGACTGCTGCTGCATGCAGATAATTGAGTAACAATGATTAAAATAATACAAATGGCAAGTTTTCGCATGATCTAATTCCTCGTTTTGTGTAAGATGTTTTGATTACGATGGTTCTTTTGTCCTTTCTTTTTGTACTGTGGCATATAACTTTGGGATGTCTGTTTAGTCAGTATAAAAAATAAAAGTGTCAGCACTATGGCTAACTTGTTTCTATGTTGTAAAATCTCGCAAAAATCGACATCAGCTACTGATTATTGAATTGTTAATTGGTAACACTATGTAAGAAGAAGGATGGACAGGCTATGGCCATCAGTGATGAAGCAGATGAATTTTTAAGGGGACAGCGGCACTCTGAGACTATTTAATATAAGTCTCATCATCCGTTGTCCCCTTTATTGATTGACCTGCTTTGATAACCAAATGGCTGTTATTAAATCTATTTACGTTTCTTTTTTAGAAATTTTCTAGTTAAATTAACTGATATTGATCTTAAATCAGAGGAATCGGTTGAATTCTGACCAGAATCGCTATTATCGCTGCCGCTGTCACTATCGCTGCTGCTAGAATCACTGCTGCTTCCTTTTCCGGCTATATTGGTTATATTGATGTTTATTCTGCCAACATTCCCAAAAATAATCGTGCCTTCGTTTCTTTCAATGATGACACGTCCCAATTCGCATCCCATAATAGCTCAGCATCCCTTTCTTTCATCACTATTTAAAGCAGCTTGACTGTAGATGGTTCTTACTGACTATTCTATGAATGAACGAGTAGATAGGTATTGGCTATTTGTAGAGTTACAGGAGCCTTTTTTTAGTCTAAAATCTGTTTTTATTATGCGATGTGGTATAAAAGATCTCATCCTATTGGATTTTTCGGGTTTTGCGCATGAGCAACAAAATTAGTTTATTCAAACTCTATTGGTGTCTGGGAAGATTTCTTACACGGGGCAAGACTGTTTCTCTAGACCCACATGAATTTCGTTTTGTATAATGACACGGTACCTTTAAGGCTATAGAAGATAGGAAGTGCTCAAGGATTGACTACTCAAATGGATGCAACGAACAAGCAATCAACTTTCGCGATTTGGAACAGCTTAATTAGCAACATTGTATTGACCGTCATGAAACTTACTGTTGGTTTGCTGTTTGGCAGCCAAGTGCTTATTGCAGATGGCGTTCATAACGCAGGAGATGTATTTGCAACTGCAGCAGCATTAGTCTCAATGATGATATCAAAGCGACCGCCGGATGAGGATCATCCGTATGGACACGGAAAAGCTGAGGTTATCGGAGCAGGGATTGTAGCGGTTGTACTTGTCCTTGCTGCGCTCTATATGGGCTATCACTCCGTAATGGCAATGATGGAACCGCCACATAAAGCAACACTGCTTGTCCTCATTGCAGCAGCCATTTCACTCGTATGGAAACAGTGGCTTTATGTTTACACTATGCGAATTGGCAAAAATACGAATAGCAGCGGCTTAATCGCCACTGCATATGACCATTTAGCGGATGTATACGCATCACTGGCAGCAGTTATTGGTATTGCTCTAGCCATGTTAGGTGAACATTACAATATTCATTTTCTAAAATATGGAGATCCGTTCGCAGGAATCATTGTTGCTTATTTTGTCCTAAAGCTAGCTATTCAAATGGGAAAAACCTCTGTTGACGTATTAATGGAGAAAAATATTGATGAAGTGAGCATGGAACAAATTTCAGAGCTCGTTAAGTCGATTCCTGAAGTAAAGCGAATTGACCGAATACGGGGTAGAGAGCACGGACATTACATTATTGTTGATGTAAGGGTAGGCATACCAGCTGAATTAAGCGTACAAGAAGGCCATGACATTAGCAGAAAAATCAAACGAGTGATTCAAGCGCAAAATCCGATGGTGGAAGAGGTTCTTGTTCATTTAAATCCATGGTATATGGAAAACACTCAGAAAGAGTAAAGGTAGTTAAGCCGATACGAATGCGGAAAAACGGGTGCTGTGGCATCCGTTTTTTTGTATGTTTTTCAACAGGATAAGGATGATAGAAGAATGAATGGTTCCACTCAGCTGTATACCTAAACGCAACAAAGGCTCGCGATTAGTCGTCTATCTTGTAATTGGAATATTTAGCATTCGGAGGGTATAGATGAAGAAACAATTAAAAGGCAAAGCCGTTGTAATCATTATTTTAATTGCTTGTTGCATTCCCTTACTTTTATGTTGGGGGTTGTATATCATCCTAAGTTCTCCGACGATGCACTGATTGACTCGAGATCTGTCATGATAAATAAATGATATTTTTGAGTTCAGTAAACTTCAGTTATAGACATTCTTTATTACCCAAGCTGCGAATAAGTCGTTTATGATGTGTATTGTAGCTATCTTTATAGAAGGAGTGATGCGTTATGAGAAATGACCTGTTTCAAATCATTGATTTGTTCGAGAGGTCTATCACTTAGGGAAATCCGATAGATGGTTTTTCCTGAAATACAGGGAGGAATCCAGGAATGATTACATTAAAGGCATTAGACATTAGTAATTGGGAACAATGTGCACAGCTTAAACCAAAACCAGAGCAAGAAAAATATATCGCACCTAATATTTATTCGATTGCTGAAGTGCAATTTTTAAAAGGATTTGTAACGAGGGCGATTTACAATGATGAGGTAATGATTGGTTTTACAATGTTTGGGCTTGACCCAGACGATGGGAACTACTGGATTTATCGGTTTATGATTGATGGAGCATTTCAAGGACAAGGTCATGCTTCTAAAGCAATGCTGCTGGTTATTGATGAAATAAAAAACGCAAGTGACCGAACGGATGTTATTGTCCTTGGATATAAACCGGAAAATGAGCGAGCAAGGAAGCTTTACTCAAAAGCTGGTTTTAAAGAAGAAGGTTATGCTCCTTGGGGAGAAGTACTTGCGAAGTATAGCTTCAAGCAAGCTGTTCACAAATAACGAGAATAAAATTTCGCACAGCAAAGGCTGCCGTCCTAAACGAGACGGCAGCCTTTGCTGAGTTCATATGAAAGAATGTTTAAGAATTATGATACCTAAATCATAATATCGATATGATTATTGCGGATGGATCGTTTAATATAAGCATAGGAGTGTCGAAGCTGTAACCAGCTCTGATTTTCAAGAGGAGGAATTGTGATGTCCATGCCGACTAGCGATACATTGGCGAGAAAGAAAGTTAGAGCCATTATTACTGGTTCTACTGGAATGGTGGGAGAGGGGGTGCTCCATGAATGCCTTAATCACTCTGAAGTGGAGCAGGTATTAGTCATAAATCGCAAGCCATGTGGCGTAACCCATCCAAAACTAAAAGAAATTATATTACCGGACCTCTTTGATTTATCTAGTATTGAATCCAGGTTAAGCGGCTACAATGCCTGTTTCTTTTGTCTAGGCGTATCGTCTGTAGGTATGAAAGAGGCTGAATACAGCAGAATTACATATGATTTAACCTTATATATAGCTAATCTGCTCTCCGAATTAAACAAGGATATGACCTTTTGTTATGTAACCGCGGGAGGAACAGACAACACGGAACAGGGCAAAAGCATGTGGGCACGGGTGAAAGGGAAAACGGAAAATGATCTTTTGAAACTGCCCTTCAAAGGAGCTTATATGTTTCGACCAGGCTACATACATCCGACAAAGGGATTAAAAAACGTCCATCGCTTTTATGGGTTGTTAACTTGGCTGTACCCTGTTTTGCGGCCTATTTTTCCGAAGCATGTCATTACGTTAAGAGAACTGGGCATAGCGATGATTCATATCGTTAACGAGGGTTATGAGACTTCCATATTAGAGAGTAAAGATATGGCGAAGGCGGCTAAATTGAAATAATGCTTTATGGATGTATAAACGAGAACGAAGCTGAATACATATTGGAAAACTTCCCTTCTGGCAGCATAGAGGGAAGTTTTTTTTTGAGCTTCTATCCTAAGAGGACCTTAGGTCAGAGCAGAATAACAATATCTGTAATTGTACATACTACGCTCATCTTAGACTGGGAAACTTAGGGGAACCACCTAAAGTCTTCCGTAAGGGAGTGGAATGAAATGAAAGCCAAAGGGAAATTAGGGAAATATTTTAGAGCTGATTTGTCTTTTGTCCAAAATGACTTTTCACTTGGAAACTGGGGTGGAGAAGCGGATCAAAATCTTGAGACCACGGAAGGCGCCACAATGCCTCAGATAAGTGATTACACTCAAGATTATGGACGTCTATCCCGAAGCCTCGCTGAAAATCTAGAATGGTTTAAGGCTCATTTCACCTATCCTCGCAATCGTGGTCTAATCGTTCGTGAAGTGACAGTAGGACAACATGGGCAAAAGGGTGCAGTTCTTTTCATGGATGGACAAGTAGATTGGAAGCATCTGGATCGTTGTGTCATGGTACCTATAATGAATATAGAGATGAAGCATGTTGAAGATCTGGATATAGATGTTCTGATGGCTGATACATTTAAAGATGGAAAAGTCACCTCAAAAGTGGATCTAGGAAGAATTACAGATAGTATATTGGCAGGCTCCGCTGCCATTTTATTTGATGACGTAGCTGAAGCGATACTCGTTGTGGTAAAAGGATGGGAAAAGAGAGCCATCGATACCCCGAGAACGGAGGTTGTCGTACGCGGTGCAAATGAAGGGTTTACGGAGGAACTAGAAACAAATTTATCGATGATTAGACGAAGACTGCGGACGCCAGACCTCATCGTGGAGACTGGTTTTGTAGGCACGCTCTCGCGGACAGAAATAGCGATTGTTTATATTAAAACGATTGCAAACGAAGAGCTTGTAGCCGAGGTTAGAAAACGTATTGCAAGCATTCGATATGATTACATCGGCGATAGCGGCACGATTGAACAATTAATTGAGGAGCATTCGAATTCGATTTACCCCAATATACTCAGCACCGAACGACCAGACTGGACCGCAGCACATCTTGCCAATGGTTATGTAAGTATTATGGTGAACAATTCACCATTCTCTCTTATCGTCCCAGCTCATTTTCCACTTTTCCTGCAAACGGTAGAGGATACTTATCTTCGTTGGCCATACAGCAGCTTTATCCGTACGATTCGCGTAATCGGTTTTTTTGTTGCACTCTATTTGCCAAGTATTTATGTGGCAGTCGCTAATTTCCATCAAGAAATGATACCGACGACACTTATGCTTGCTATTGCCGGTTCACGCGAGGTTGTCCCGATTCCGCTAGCTGCAGAAATATTTATGCTGGAATTGATGTTCGAAATCATTCGTGAAGCGGGCGTCCGGATTCCGAGCGTTATCGGTCCGACGATTGGTATCGTTGGGGCATTGATACTGGGGCAAGCCGCCGTACAAGCCAATATTGTAAGCCCGATCGTTGTCATTATTACGGCAACAACAGCGCTAGCTTCTTATACGATTCCGAACTATAACATGCAGTTCGCCACACGTATGCTTCGTTTCATTTATTTGCTTGCAGCGTCTTATCTCGGCTTGGTTGGCGTTGTTTTACTGTCATTATTGCTTTGGACTAAGCGAGCAGCGGAAAATTCGTTCGGCGTTCCTGTACTAGCTCCTTTTACACCTCATAGACCTAGCAGCGATTCATTTTTGAGAAAAGCAATCGATAAGCAAATTTATCGTCCGTTTTCGATCCGTCCCAAAGATGCGAATAAAATTCCGAGCAGTAAAGCGGCAGAAAGCGATGAGACGAACAAACAAGGGGATGCGCAGAAGTGAGAATGCATCACATTGGATTAAGAGAGGCTACTGCAATCGGCATTATTTTTATCATCACAAAAATATTTTTGCCTTTCCAAAGGTCTTTGGCAGAAGAAGGGGGCACCGCAGCTTGGATTATTATTATTATTGCGATGCTGTTCTGTCCGCTTACTTGGTGGGCAATTAGAGGGGTGATAAACAATGGTCCAGAAAATAGTACATTAATTACGGCTACGGAAGACATATTAGGCCCGATTTTGGGAAGTGCAGTTAATCTGATGTACTGTACTTTTTTCTATATGATTACATTCATCGTGCTTCGTGAATTTTCAGAAATCATATCCTCTGAAATTTTGCCTAGAACACCTCTTATGGCAATTCTACTTGCGCTTTTATTACCGATTGCCTTTATCGCACATACAGGAATCGAAGCCATTGGCCGAATCAGCTCCATAACTGTATTCCTCATTGTAGGAAGCGTTTATCTATTGCTAATCGGTGGTTTAATGACACATATGGAGCCCAAAGCTTTATCACCCTTATGGGGTACTGGTCGTTCTCATGTGCTTTTTTTGGGTGTAATTAAGAGCTCTTTATTTTCCGAGCTGCTTGTACTCGGATTTCTTCTGCCAAGAATGCGACATCAGAAGGACTGGGGAAAAGTGGCTTGGTGGTGTATCATCGTTTCGTCTGTCCTGCTGCTCAGCACAACGATATGTTATTTATTTATCTTTCCATATCCAACAGCTTCGAGAATTAACGTGCCATTAATGGAAATTAGCAAGCTGATAGTATATGGACGATGGCTGCAGCGCTTGGAAAGTTTGTTTCTCATCGTTTGGTTAATCAGCACAGTCGTTAAATTAGCGGTGGGCTTATATTGTACAGCTTCAGCGTTGTCTCAAATTTTTCACTTGCCAAGACATCGGCCGCTCGTGTTTCCGCTGACGATAACGATATTCAGCTTTGCCATGCTGCCAGACAGCGAGATGACGGCCATCGCTTGGGATCGGGACATTCTTAGAACCTATGGTTCAATCATTTCGATTGGTTTGCCTATGCTGACATGGCTGGTAGGCATCATCCGTAAAGGGAGGAGACCAGCGTGAGACGCTCATTTCGGATTGTAAACACCATAGTGGTTACAGTAACGAGCCTGATTTTTTTATCGGGCTGTTGGGATCGGCTGGACCCGGAAAATATGGCTTTTGTGATCGCAATCGGTGTGGATGAAGGCCCACAAAATGATTTCTTATTTAGTTTTGCTATTGCTGTACCAAAGCTCAGTGATATGGGTCAAAGCTCAGGCGGAGGGGGAAATAAAGTTGTCATTGTACATACCATTGAAGGCTCCAATATGGCTTCTGCACTCGCTCTTAGCCAAAGCTTTATTGCTCGCAGATTAACGCTTATTCACTCTAAAGCGCTCATTATAGGCGAAGGGCTGGCCAGAAAGGGCGTCATGCCTCTATTAAGTGAAGCGGTTCGTAATCGGGAATTTCGGCGTACCGTTAATATGATTACGGTAAAAGGGAAAGCAAAGGACTACCTGCAATTTGTTCAGCCAACGACTGAACAGGACGTTAGCTTCTGGTTTGAACTTGAATTAGATCCCAAAAATCAAGGCGGCACCATACCGAAGCAAGCGCGTTTTCATGAATTTATTATGGATGTCGAAAGCAAAGGCACAGGTGCTATTTCTATATTATCAGCTCCTAGGCCTGATGTTAAAAAAGGCAAAGCAAACATTTCTTCTGATGAGAAAGATCTGAATCCAGATGCCAAACAGCCTATTGTGAGTGATCAATATGCAGGGAAAATAAAACGTACAGGTGATGTTCCTGTAGAATTTTTCGGTAGTGCAGTATACAAAAGCAGCTCTTTGGTTGGTTATCTGAATGGATCGGAGACACGAATACTCAATATGCTTCGCGGGGAATTGGAGGAAACGACTTGGGATTTCCATGACCCTTCTGATAAGAAGCTCAATTTAAGCATGACGATGAATGCCGATAGACAAGCAAAGCTGAAAATAAAAAGAAAAGGTGATCAAGTTACCGCAATCTTCGATGTTAAATTGGAAGGAGAACTGATCAGCGTGCAAACAAAAGTGAATTATACCCAGCCGAATAATCGAGAAAAACTGGAGAAGTCCATTCAAAAACAATTGCATGAGGATGCCCTTAAATTGTTGAACAAGACCATTCATCAATGGAATGTCGATTGTTATCGGATCAACAATCGAGTGGTATCCACTTTTTCATCGGTGCAAGAGTGGGATGCTTTTAATTGGAGCAGTCATTTGAAGAAAATGAAGTATGAAGTTAACATTTCCTTTGTCATGCGGCGATATGGTGGTCAAGTAGGGCCTGCGATTGAAGGTGATCAGGTTTCATGAGCAAGCATGTTGTGTTGTTTACTATTTTAGGTTTATTCTCGATCTGGGGCTGCGTATATGTGGGAAGCCTTGCTCCTTCGCTTTGGAAGCAGAAAAATTTTAGAGGAGCGATTGGTGTAAGTATATTAGCGGGCATCACGTTAGTTGTTCCTGTTTTAGTCAGAATAATCGGAGAGGAATAAAAAAATAAGGCCTTTGCTAACTGCAGAGGCCTTATTTATATGGTTGCCGCAACATTAGTAAGCAATTTCTTTATCCAGTTACAGCATCTACTCGTGATTGATCAGCATTAATGCAGCGTTTGCATACCGTGATCGATGAGCCGTTTTTTGTCGCTCGCGGATAAAGCAATTTGATTCTAGTACGATTGCAAGTAGGGCAGGTGCCTCTGCCGCGTGATGGGAGGTTCCAAAGCGTTCGTCCTCTTTTTGATTTTGCCATCGATTATTCCTCCTTTCCGTTCAAGTACTAGTTAAAACAATTTGTTTCATAACTGTATTTTAATTCCTGTTCAGGTAGGTTTGAAAGATAATAAATGACTATAATTAAACTGTTTCTTTTTTGTCGCCTATCTTTAAACTAGCAGCAAGCAAAATGAAGATGATGAGCATTAGCACGGCTAGCGCCGGAGCAAAGTTATCAAATAGATCGGATGTGAAGCCGATAAATAGAGGGCCAATGCATCCTAATAAGTAACCGCCAAATTGCATGACAGCTGATAATGATGTCGCTTCTTCCGCACTTTTAGCCTCTTGAATTGGAATAAGGATTGCTAGTGGAAACAGACCGCCAGCACCAATACCTAGAAAAACAGCAGCAAACCATGGAGAAAAATGCAAAAGCAATAAAACAATTCCGATCAGTTCCGAAACACCGCATACGAGCAGCCAAGTTTTTCTACGGCCAGTTTTACTTACAAGCATTGGAATGAAGAAGCTAATAGGAATTTGAATAACAGTAAATAATGTAAGGACAAGACCGGATTGCGAATGGCTTAAACCTAACGATTGAGCAATGGGAGCGAGCCAAGCAGTTATCGAATAAAAAATAGCGGCCATACATCCAAAAAACAAGGTAAACAACTGTACACGTTTATTTTTGACGAACAAGGATGAGATCGGAATAACGGTTCTATTTGTTCCTTTTTTCTTTAATAGCGGGAGAAGCAATAGAGAAGCGGGCAGTGCCAGAATACCCCAGAAGCCTAAAGAGTATTGCCACGATTCATTTAATTTATGGAATAAAGGCACAGAGAAGCTGGATGCAATCGCAGCCCCAATGACCATAGCTACAGAATATACTCCTGTTATGCCCGGCTTATTTGGAAAGTGTTTTTTTATAAAGCCTGAAATTAATGGTCCTGCAATTCCAATTCCAATACCCGTGAATAGCGATGTCGTAATTAAGAAAAGACTGCTATTTGCGAATACACGAAGGGAAGTGGCTGTCAGGATCAAGAGCATAGCCACAAGCAATGACTTTTCTATTCCTAAATGGGAATTCAGCTTTATCGCCAAAACAGCAAATATCCCCATACAAAGAACGGGCAGTGTCGTCATCAAACTTACGGTGACCCCGCTCATTCCTAAATGGGATTGAATAATATCAAATAATGGACCGACCGAAGTAATCGATGGTCTTAAATTCAAGGATACAAGAAATATAACTAAAATAAGATACATATAACGCATAGGAAACATCCCCTTCTTGGTTGTTGCACTCATTATAGTTTTGTATTTATAATAGTTCAATACTATATATTCTATAGAAACGATAGCATTTAACTATCATAAAAGAAGGGATGTTACTATGGAAATTAGACAATTACAATACTTTCTTATGTTGTGCAATGAATTGCATTTCTCTGAAGCGGCATACAAATTAGGGATTTCACAACCGACGTTAAGTCAACAAATACGGGTGATGGAAGATGAGCTAGGCGTTCCTTTATTCGATCGGATTGGTAAAAAAACGGTTAAAACCGAGGCGGGAGAGCTTCTTGAAAGCTATGCTTTGAACATTGTTCAACAATTAGAAAACGCCAAAAAGGCGGTATCCGATCTTACCAATCTGGATGCTGGTCAATTGCGAGTAGCCGTGCTGCCATCGGATCTCGATTATCGATTAACTTCATTGCTCGTTGATTTCCACAGGGAACTGCCAAATACAAAGGTTCAAGTTATACCATCGATTGATATTTCAAATAAAGTGCTGAACAATGAGGTTGATATTGGTGTTGGTCTAGCGATTCAGTCAGATCCAAGGTTAACTCGTATTCCTTTCTATACCGAATCGTACAGCCTATACGTAAATAAAGAACATCATTTGGCAGCGCAGGATATTATTTTGCCAGAACAATTATTAGAGATCCCTTTTGTAATGTTCCCCAAAGGTTTTTATGGACGTGATTTAATTGACACATGGTGCAAAGAGCAAGAAATATCTATACACACCATTATGGAGACAGGGTCTGTTACATCTTTGTTTCAGCTCGTAACAGAAGGAATTGGGGCTACCATACAACCAAGCCAATTGATTGAAAGCTTCCGTTCGATGAATATCTGTGCGATTCCGATTAAACATTCACCGACGCGAGAGTTAGAAATTTTTTATCGCAATGATCGATATTTGAGTCGTGCGGCTAAAGTTTTTATGAAGCGGTTGGAACTGTTTTTTTGAGGAAGTAGTTGCAATTACGTTTACTTTTATGTAAAAATTTAGATGGAATTATTGATTGATAGGCTGAGAGGAGCGGATCATTTGAAAGAGGAAACTGAAATAGAGATGGTCGAAGTAGCGCCATTTAAGGCGCTGGCAGTGCGGACAGGAATGACGCCAGACAAGAGTGGTACAAGGGTGGCTTGGAGCAAGCTGACTGAACATGTGCCGCTGGACGATGAACGGCTGACTTCAGTACAATCAGCGTTTGTATTCATCCCTCAGCAGCAATGGGATAAGGAAGTGGATACACTTTGGGTCGGTCTTAAGGTTAAAGAGTTTGGCATCGTGCCTGAAGGCGTTGAAGCGCTTGAAGTTAGCGGTGGACTGTGTGCTAGCTCTCGCGTGTATGGCGATGAGACGAGCATGTGGGGTGTTTATGAGAAGATGTTCTCCTGGCTGGAGCAGTCACCGGACTACGAGCTTGATAAACGTGATGGTGTACTCGGCATGGAGACGGTTCCGCTCAAGCCAATCAATGCGTTGACTATTCCTTATTCAGACATCAAAACCTTCGATTTCACGATGCTCTATCCCGTTCGGCAGAAGCTGATCAAATGACAACTTTTTGTTTATTTGATATCACCGCTGTCTCTAATAATCACTTTAACGGTAAACTCTTGTTTTAGTTTCGGAAACCATACTGTTTTCCAGTTTTCGCTTTGATTCTCCGTCATCTTATTACGGTAATATTGTCCCAGCCCCAAAATATCCGATTTATGAGCTTGAAGTCTGCTGAGTAGATTAGAGTATCTCTTAAGCATTAAAGCTTCCAGCTCTTTTTCAACCTCTGCATTCGTAGGGTTTCCCTTCTCTTCTTCAATAACGCCTATTAATTTCATATGGCTCTTGATGTTTGGAGTGGAACCAGACCAACTCGCTTCATTGTGAACACGAGCGCTATCGATCATAACGGTTGCATTATTCATGAGTTCAACCGTTCCTCCTGAATATTGACCTTGGTAAAGGTTGTATATTAGAGTCTCTTCAATTGACATTTTCCCGACCATACGATCCCTGTTCATTATGGCAGAACCAAGGGACATAAAGGGCGTAGTAGCCCCTTTCGCAATAAGTGGGATTGCAGTATCCTCTGTTTGTACATACATTCCGCGGTAGGCTTCCCAAATGTGAATAATGGAAATATTCGGTGTCCAACCAGACTCCTTGCCAAAAAAATCATAAGCGGATAAACCGATATTCACCTTTTTCTTATCGTGCATTAGCTGTGAGAAATCTCCAGATACAATAGCGACTAATGCTTTCGGTGAAATTTCTCTTGAACGGATAACAAATTCGATGGCGTCTTTAATGCTTTTTCTTGCCGTGGTTTCGCTTATGAGCAGCAGCTTTAAGTGCAATAAATCAACACTTTCCTCTGCATGGGTTCGGAGCATATCAACAGCCTTGTCGATCGATTTGGCTTCTGCTTGCAGCGTTCTTGTTGAGTTGTTTTGTTGGCTTGGAATGCGTAAAAAAACTTGAACATTGCCCTCCTTGCCTTCCGTTATTCCCATAATGACAGGCAGCATACGTTTATTAATGTCTTTATTATTCCAGCAGCCTCCTAATACGGCGAAGCTGCAGCATAATAATATGAACGCAATAAGAGGCTTATATCTCATGCCAGCTACCTCCTTTTTACCATACCCATAATGAAAATAGCTAAAGGTATCGCGAAAATACAGTAAAAGCGGAACCATGTATCCATATTGATGAGAACTTGAACAGCATTCCAAGTGGGGAGAAACCCTGCAAGCGCAACGACTGAAATAGCGAGAATGATCACGATGACGGGTATAGAGGAAATGAGATAAAGCTTTTGAATTAATTGGATCATCATCCAAAGTAGAAGAGCAGCATAAACAAAAACAGAAATGAGCGTACAGGTAATAAAAAATAATGTTAGTCTATCAAACATAATCCAACTGATATCGATGGAATCCATGGATATGATGGTTGGGAATTGAAAGCGAGACGAGGTTTCGCGGCCGAATATAAAAAGCGGAATATAAACGAGAGCAATATAAAAAAATAGCAAACTCACATAAGTTAAAAAAATGGATTTGCTTTTTTTTAATATTGGATATTTATAGAGAGGGATAAATCCTAAGAACAAAAATCCAGAGTGTGCAATAAAACTCGAGTAAAAATCAGCGCTGGCCATGAATGAAAAGGTTTTATCTAACAGCGGATAACCATTCTTTAAATCAAAATTGCCAAACGAAGTGAAAAACGAAAAAAGTGTCACTGGCATACAAATGATAAAAAGAATAAGAGTTGCTCTTATGATCGTAAGAATTCCTTTCCAAGCCGCATATAGAGGCACGAGTACCAATAATGCAAGTGACCATAGCGGATATTCTGGAAGGAAGGTCACGGTCAGCATTTCGGAGTGAACCCGGAGAATGACACAAACATCGATAAAGAAGAACAGGAGCAACGGGGCAAGAATGAAGCGTGCAGCCCATTTTCCTGTTATTTCATTAAAAATATCGACAAGATCCATTTTTGGAAAACCAGCAAGACCTTTTAGATACAGCCACATTAAGATCCATTCCAACATAAATCCGATTAAAATAGGCTCCCAATGACCGCTTTTTGTAGACGCGATCGTTTTTTCAGGGAAAACTAAAAGAATGGTAGCAATATGAACTAAAAAAAATGTAGTTAATGGTGCGAATTTACTCATTAGAACCTCCAGATTTTATACTCGAGTTCACATACGGGTAGTGGAAAGTAGTCATACTTGATAAGTAAAAACAAATCCAGACGACCCCAACGAGCGTGCCTAGCAGGCCATAAACCGCGCTGATTAACAAAACAACGTATTTTAGGATTCGAATCATATACGCATTTTGGTAGCTGACTAACGTGAAATTGGCGATTGTTGTCGCAGCTAAAATAATGATTAATAAATTACTGACCAATTTTGCCTGAACAACGGCTTGGCCAAGTATAATTCCCCCTACCATCGTAGTGGTGGGTCCTATACTCTTTGGAAGTCTTATGCTCGCTTCGATAACCATCTCCAAAATGCCAAGCATGAACAAAGCTTCGACGAGTGCGGGATAAGGTACACCTTCTCTGCTTAGTGCCACAGATAAAGCCAGTTGAATACGAAGAACCTCTGGATTGACCGCAACCAAGGCAACATAAAGACCTGGTGCTAGAAGGCTTACGAACAATCCGAGAATCCGTACCATGCGTATGGTAATCATATAAACGAATGGATAGTTGCGATCCCCTTGCATACTCCAAAGATCGGTCACAAAACCAGGCATAGCCATTGCAAAGGGATGATGATCCAAAAAAATGATGATGCGGCCTTCCATTAAATGCCGAACGGATTCTGAAGGAAGCTCAGTTGAAAGGAATGGAGGGACAAGGCTGTACTTTGGCAATCCTAGCATTTTTGATAAATCTTGAATGCTTTCAATTTCAGTGTCTTTATGTTTCTCCAAAAGGGAGTTGATATGGTTTACAAATTTTTTTTGAGACCTGCTTTTTATGTAAAACATGCTGACTTGGCGGGGATTAAACGAGCCTACTGAATAAGAACTGACGATTAAATGATTGGCTGTTATTTTGGATCGCAACATGCCGATATTCGTATTGATATCTTCCGTAAACGCATCGAATGATGATAATAGTACACTTTCAGTTTGAGGGGGGCTGATCGCTCGGGAGATTTGCGGATGCAATAAATTAAGCATTAAAATGGTGGAACCGTCTTCAGAAAAGAGGCCAATTCTCCCTCGTAATAATGATTGTGCGATCTCATCTAGAGATTTCACATAAGCCCCTCCAAAAGTAGAAAAAATCTGATCGAAAACATCGATCGATTCATTGGAATAGAGCTCGAGCAGAAGCAAAGAATTTCTAGACTCATTAATGTTTACTAGAGATTCAAAATAGCAAAGTTGAATTTTTCTGTTATGAATGAGAAAATCCTCTTTGACGAAGTCTGAGCTTTCTTCGAAATATTGGTTTACTTGATCATATAAGTTCATGGATAATGGTTGATTCATGGTTTACCACCCCGTAGTTAAGGCCCTCCACAAAGCGGAGGGCCTTTGGCTGTTGTTTAGAAGTTGCGTTGACCTAATTGTTGTTCAGCAATTTGGACGAGCTTCTTCGTAATATATCCACCGATTGAGCCTGCATCACGAGTCGATAAATTACCGTTATAACCATCTTGCGAGAACTGTACACCTAATTGCTGTGCTGCCTCTGTTTTCATTTGAGAAATGGCTTGTCTTGCTTGCGGTACGACTAAAGTATTCGAACTTCTTCTGCTCATGTTTTATCACTCCTTCATGGGATGTAAGGTTATTATGGTTTGTAAATTGTAAATGTATGCAAGTTTAAAAACAGATTTTTCGAAAAAATTACAATGCTTATAAAGATGAGTATAATGAGTATTGCATTGATGCGGAAAATGGCATTTCATACACAAATAAAAAGCTTAGGAGTGATGGTTTGTGAAAGGTGAGAAAATATATCTGTCTCCATTAGAAATAAAGGATACCGAAGAGCTGCTTGCAATTAGACAAAGGAATTTTCATTTTTTTCAGCCATTTGAGCCTATAAGGCCAGAGCATTATTTTACGGTCGATGAACAGAAAAAAATGATTGAATCAAGCCTGCAAGCTGCGGCTAATGATCAAGGTTTTGTGTTTGGCGTGTTTCTTAACGAGTCGAATAAGCTTATAGGGAGAATCGAATTATCAGGCATCGCGCGAGGCCCTTTTCAAAATGCGTATCTGGGTTACTTCCTTGATCAAGAGCATAACGGCAAAGGTTATGCGACTGAAGCTGTATCATTATGTGTCCATTTTGCGTTTGATCAAATCGGCTTGCATCGTATTCAAGCTGGAGTCATGCCAAGAAACTTGCCATCGGTTCGAGTCCTTACGAAAGCTGGCTTTAGATACGAAGGACTTTCCACTAAATATTTGAAAATTAATGGCGTTTGGGAAGACCATGCGATTTATGCGATTATAACTGAGGATAGGGATGCTGCTCAGTAGAAATCCATCAAATAAAATGGGATTAAAAAGAGAAAATGATCCGCTTAGCCGAACATCATTTTTGGGAAATGTTTCAAATTCGCATAGGGTGTGTATTAGCCTAATAGAATGAATTTAAACAAACAAAGAATGGGGTAGTGATGTTCAATGAAAAAAATGTGTTCACTTATGCTAAGTTTGTTTCTGGTAGTCGTTGTTTTTGCAGGAACAAGTGGAGGAACCACCGCAGAAGCCGCTGTCAAAAAAGAGTATCTTGAAATTTCAAAAAACGTCGTATATTACGGACAATTGAAAAACGGCAAACCGCATGGAAAGGGAACAATGTCCTGGTACCAAACAAAAACGTATTCAGGTGATTGGGTGGACGGCAAACGAAGCGGGCTTGGTAAATTTGTGAGCAGATCTACAAGCGAAGGCACAGAAATTACATACGATGGCGCTTGGAAAAACGATATTAAATCAGGCAATGGTTCATTGAATACGAAGATTATCCGCTCGGATGGCAGTGTACAATCTCATAAGATCCAATTCGGTCAGTTTACGAATGACAAATTCACAGCAGGATATTCCGTATTGCATGTGAAAGATGAGCCAGCATATAGCTTTAACTACAAAGATGCAACGATGAATCTTCAAGTGATCGGTACGAATGTGAAGATGAAGGAAGCATGGAAAAATGGTACTTTCTCAACCATTCAGTTCATGAAGGGCAAAGTGATGAAGCATTACGCTGTCGCATTCAACGAAAACCCTTCTTTGGTAAAACAGAACAAAGCGACACTTAAATATTTACAAGGCATTCAATCACAAGTAAACACGCATTTGATTAAGTTTGAAAGCTTAGCTAAGCGGGTGCCTTTGGCTTAATGCATAATAGATTTTAAGCGGATGGCTCCTTATTTGAAGGGGCCATCCTTTTTTTAATCTTCCTTCACGTTTGTCAAGTACTACAGAAACATGGTACTAGGTGGATGGTGAGGTGTTGTGTATAGTTAATTTATCCATACAACGCGTGGAAAAGGTACTTCAGGAGGGTGAATAGTTGCTGTGAATACGACATTAATAAGAAATGGTGAGCTGCAATGGAAAGCATCCATCCTGAAGCAGCATGAAACATATGCCTATCAAGCGGCTTATTATTTGCTTGAAGATGAGTTCCTTGCAGCCAAAGCAGCGATGGATACACTTGCAGCATTGATTCGTGATGAAGCTTTTTTTGTTAAGGAAGCCGTGCTTCAGCAGAAGCAATTGAAACAATTGGTTATGAAAATATCGCTGGGCATTAAAGCTTCACACCTGCAAACTTCAATTTAACCAAATAACAATAAACCTCAAACTTATGCTTCACTCTCCTCGTTACTTGATCTAAATCAAATCAATTCTACGCCAAGTCCATTTTGGTTTTTTTCTCTCCCTGCCGTTAAAGCTCATTTTCGTAATCAACTCTGATATGATATAGTTTTTATGTAAGATAAAGACAATTCATGCAGGAGGATGTGGCAGTATGATCATAGACTTGACGCATATGATTCATGACGGAATGCCGGTATTTCCGGGGCACATAGAGACGACTCTGGTGCAAAGCAGTCATTTTCAAAGTGATGGGTACAATAACCACCAATTATCGATTAATATGCATGCAGGCACTCATATCGACGGCCCGATGCACTTATTGGACATTCAGAAATATATGACAGAAACCTCAGTCGAGCAATTTGTTGGAGATGGCGTGCTGCTGGATGTAACTGGAGCTGCAGTAGTCGATTACAAAGAAGAGTACGAAACACGTATTCATGAGGGACAGATCGTTATTTTACATACTGGGCACGGCGATTTTTATGGGAAACCTTATTATTTCAGCGATTATCCGGCTTTGACCGCCGATTTTGTTGATTTGCTTATTCGAAAAAAGGTGAAAATGATCGGTTTAGATACACCTTCGCCTGACCGCTATCCTTTTTCCATTCATAAAAGCTTGTTTGGCAGCAATATTTTTATTATAGAAAATTTAGCGAATGTGAAGCGGCTGATTGGCATTCAAGCCTTTGAAATTATAGCACTGCCGCTCCTTATTCAAGCGGACTCATCCATAGCACGAGTGATCGCACGCGTAAAAGAATAACGATATAATGAGACGTAAAGCAAGCCCAAGCTTTCAACTAAAACGAAGGAGGATGATGTTTTTATGGATATTATTTATCATGGACACTCTTGTATTCAATTGATCGCGGGGGATAAATCGCTTATTATCGATCCCTTTCTGAGAGGCAATCCGCTTGCCACTACGAAAGCGGAGGAGATAAAGACGGATGCCGTACTCCTCACTCATGCTCATATGGACCATATTTTAGATGCGGATCAGATTGCATTAAACAATGATGCTCCTGTTGTGGCGAACCCGGAGCTCGCGGCTTATATGTCATGGAAGGGTGTAAAAACGATCGGCATGAACATTGGCGGAACGTTAGATTTGGGATTTGCCAAAGCTAAAATGGTACAAGCGTTCCATTCCTCAGGGATCGTTGTCGAAGAGGACAAAACCATTTTGTACGGTGGCATGCCTGCCGGTTACATTGTAAATATGGAACAACTAAATGTTCTTCATACAGGTGATACCGCATTATTTGGCGATATGAAAATGATTGGTGACCGTCATTCGATCGATATCGCTTTTATTCCGATTGGCGATCATTATACGATGGGGATAGATGATGCGCTGCAAGCAGCAATATGGTATAACGCGAAGCTGGTTGTACCTGTTCATTACAATACTTTTCCTGTCATTCGCCAAGAGGCTGAAAGCTTCGTGCAGCAGCTGCAAGACAGAGGGATTAACGGAAAAGTTCTGAAACCAGGCGAGAAAATGACGGTATGACTAGGCATGTCATTTACATTGTCACATGTGTTCTTATAATCGTAATGTCAGTCGGTTTACTTTGGTACGCGCTATGGGATGCGAGTCAGCCCAAAACCGGACCTGTTGGCAACGGCGTTCATATGCCTACTTTCCAAGACTTATGGCCGATATACAGTATGATGGCAATGGGTGTTTTGAATTTGCTTGTGGCCATTATGCGTTATTTGGAATATAAGAAGACACAAGTGAAAGATGATGTAATGAAATAAGGCGTTTGAGAGTAAAAAGGATTGACAGCGATTTCACGTTTTGTGTATGATGTACCTGTTAACGCGTGTTCATAATGATCAAAACAACATAGAATTAAGTCCTATTTAAGAAATAGGATTTATTTTTTAATATGTATAAACACGTGTTCACGAATGAGGTGCCGTGATACAAGTGAATGCAGATTTTAGAAATTATACTTATATAAGGCGGTAGATATGAGATGGAAGCTGCACAAGAATCCCGAAATAATGAAGAGCGCACATTAGTCAGCATGCTTGAAAAGATCGATGTGAAAACTGGCGAACGCAAAGTTTTGGCTGAATTTAATCATTTAATTGAAGCGCCAAACTGGACCAAAGACGGCAACCATCTTATTTATAACAGCGGAGGTTTGCTCTACACCTTTGAGCTAGCAACTGGGGAAAGCAAGCTGATCGAGTCGGGGTATGCCAATCATTGCAACAATGATCATGTTTTATCACCTGACAATACGCAATTAGCGGTAAGCCATCACACGCAGGAGGATGGAAAATCACGAATTTATATATTTTCATTATCTGAAGGTTTGCCTGCCCTAATTACACCGTTAGCGCCAAGCTATTTGCACGGCTGGTCTCCTGACGGCGCCTCGCTCGCTTACTGTGCAGAAAGGAATGGTCAGTACAACATTTATACGATACCGGCTCACGGCGGGATTGAAGCACAGCTGACCGATACGTCTGGTCTGGATGATGGACCGGAATATTCGCCGGACGGCCTACATATTTGGTTCAATTCGACAAGAACTGGCTTGATGCAAGTATGGCGCATGAACGTTGATGGAAGCGAGCAGACTCAAATGACATTTGATGAGAGCAATAATTGGTTTCCACATGTGTCTCCCGATGGTGAATCCGTTGCTTATATTACTTACCGCAAGGGTGATGTTGAGCCGAACGATCATCCTGCCAATAAAGATGTTGAAATTCGTCTAATGCCAAGCAAAGGCGGACCACATGCTGTCATTGCTGAATTATTTGGCGGTCAGGGCACAATCAATGTGAACTCTTGGTCGCCGGATAGCCGCGAGCTCGCTTTTGTTAGCTATAAATTTATATAATTATTTTTGTTTGAAGGAGCGAATCCATACATCATTTAGAACGAATATATGCTTATAGTAGCATGACAATATTCCTGCTCTTCTCACTAACCGTGAAGGAGCGGGATTTTTGTTGTGAAATATTTTTTTTCGACTTCTTACTTCGACAACGTTTTATTATTCATGAAGCTATACTAAACAGGTGCTATTTTATTGACAGCGGAGGGTTGCTCATGACTAATTCGAATTTCAGAAAGCGGATAGTTTGGTTCATTAACAGTGAGAGCGAACGAGTGTTAAGTAATTTGAAGAGCGGGGCAGTTAATAAAGAGAATGCTTTAGGAAGCTTTAATACGCTGTATCAGATCGCTTCATCAACAAGAGATACGGATACGATGGTAAGCTTGTGCGAAATGATCGACAAGGTAAGAGAATCGAATCATCGATCTGGATTATTTCATTTTACTGAGATGCGCAAAGGATCATTTTATTGACTCTATATCGTTTTCATAGGCGATTTCAAAGAAAAGAGACCGATTCCGGTCTTTTTTTGTTGATTCAATTATTTCCTGCGGGGTAAGTATTGTTTAAGAATAATCATACAACGAAGCTGAAGGGAGCACTGAGCATGAATAAACCTACTAAAAAGCTTAATAAATTGCTTTTGATAACGATGATGAGTATAGTTGTTATTTTTACCGCTTCCGCTTGCAATAATGATAAGGATGTTGACAATAATGGCAACAGCAACGTGATTGAAGACGGCGCCAATAACACCCCTGATACGACGGATGATGCCATAACAAACGATGATGCTACAACACCTTAAATACGCATTTCTATGTAAAAGTGAACAAAGTGAGAGCCTCTGAAAGAAGGCTCTCTTTGTCTTTCAACTATTTTTTTGATTTTTTCTTTTTTGCTCTCGAAATATAGGATCTCTCGCTTTTATGGCGTTTATGCGAACGGTTTGATCTGTTTTCTTGTTCGCCACCTACTTGATTTTCATCAACATAGCAGTATTGATAAAGGTGTTTTTCACAAGGAACACAGTGATGACGTGTAACAACGTTTACTTGGTGAACTACCTCTATGATTTGTGGATGGAAAACATCTCTGGTAACCGTTACTGGAGGATCATATACCCGGACTGTCGGACAAAATGGTCTGCAAGACAATATTGTCAGCTCCTTTCCTAGTAGTCTTCTATACAATATGAAACTCCCTTATACAATGCTTGTGCTACTGCCTTGCGAGACAAATGAGGATAGAGAAGCGCTAGGTTAATTCAATGGTTCGATCAAATAAAACTAGAGATTGGACTTCTGATTGAAGTCTGATAATATGGGAGCAAGGCCTCTACTCTTAGAGGCCTATATTTTTATAAGGAGGAAGCAGCAAATGATGCGAATCATCGTCCAAACCTTGCCGCTGCGCAATACGTCTTTAGGGGGTGAAGTATACTATGAACCATAGTCTTCCCTTAAATACCCTTAGAGATCAACTAAGGCTTCAGCTCGTAGTTTTGGGAGAAGAGAAGCAAGCTTTTCTTGATGCGCATGCGCCCAAACAGGAGTCAGAGCGTAAGCAAATCTATCAATTTATTACCGAATATGTACAGTTTGTCGAGAAAGAGCTGAAATCATCGGATGAGCGATTGCCATCAACCGTATTTATAGGCTGCGAGGTTACCATTTCTTATTTGGATGACGCTACCTCAGATACGTTCAAAATTGTTTATCCCCATGACGCAGATCCGGAGCAGAATAACATTTCGTTCCTCTCTCCTGTCGGAAGACAGCTGCTGATGAGCCGCATAGAAGATATTATATCGGTTGAGACGCCAGCTGGAGCTATGCGAATGCGAATGCTTCATATTCAATAGAACTAGAAAAAAACCGCTGAAGCTATAGCTTCAGCGGTTTTTTAGTATATTTTCTATTCTGAGAGGCTTAATTAACCTCTGTTAGTTTGAAGTCTGATCACGTTCCAAGATGCTTTACCGAGCATCGCTTTAACGTTTCCATGATCAGCTTTGGCAGTGCCGCGGTTATGAGGTACGACGTTGCTTGGGTTCGTTTTCGTATTATTTGCTTTCAAGTCATCATGCTCCAGAACGATATGCTCGATAATGCTTACATCGCCGAAGCTGCGCACATCTACATCAAGCTCAAGTCCTTCGGATAAATGACGATTGACGGCGAAAATAGTAATTTCACCTAGTTCCTCATTGAAAACGCTGATTGCTTCTAAATAAGGAACGTCAGTGAAATCCTTGGAATCGTATTTTGGTGATGAAATAATCGGATGAAGCACGGTTCCTCTTCCATAAACGGAAGCGTGAAGATAAGGATAATAGGTCGTTTGCAGCCATAATGGCCCGCCGGTCTCTGTCATTATTGGGGCGATGACATTAATCAACTGAGCGATACATGCCATTTTTACGCGGTCCGCGTGTTTGAGCAGCGTAATCAGGAAACAGCCTACAGCCAGTGCATCCTCAAGTGTATACACATCCTCGAATTCAGGTGGAGCTACTTGCCAAAGCTCTTCTGCTCGGCTTGAGCCTATCGAGTTCCATACATTCCACTCATCAAGCGAGAGCATCAGCTTTTTCTTGCTCCGTTTCTTTGCCTTCATATAATCGCAAATGGCTGTTACGCTGTAAATGAACTGATCCATATCAAGCGATTTTGCCAAGAAGTTGGAGGAATCGTTTTCGTTATTGTTGTAATACGTATGAAGCGATAGGAAGTCCACTTGATCATAGGTAAGGTCAAGCACGGTTGCTTCCCACTCCGCGAAAGTGCTCATGCCGCTAGATGAGCTGCCACAAGCAACAAGCTTGATGGATGGATCGACCCAGCGCATTGCTTTGGCCGTTTCATTCGCAAGTCTTCCATATTCCACAGCAGTTTTTGCCCCGATTTGCCAAGGTCCGTCCATCTCATTCCCTAAGCACCAGGTTTTAAATTTATGAGGCTCTTTATAGCCATGTGAAATGCGAAGATCGCTGTAGTAAGACCCTGATGGATGGTTACAATATTCAACAAGGTTTCTAGCCGCATCAATGCCGCGTGTTCCAAGATTTACAGCCATCATCACTTCTGAGCCGACAAGCTTCGCCCAATCTGCAAATTCGTTTGTTCCTACTTCATTCGTTTCTGTTGTCCACCATGCAAGATCAAGAAGACGTTTGCGCTCGGATTTAGGCCCGACGCCATCCTCCCAATTATAGCCGGATACAAAATTTCCTCCTGGATAACGTATAATTGGCACATTCAAAGAGCGAATGGCCTCCAATGCATCGCCGCGGAAGCCGTTTTCATCTGCGGTAGGATGGCCGGGCTCGTAAATTCCCCCATATACCGCTCTGCCTAAGTGCTCAATGAATGATCCATAGAGCCGTGGGTCGACTGCGGAAAGTGTGAAGTTTTTATCAATATGCATGGTAGATTTCATAGACATGAATAATTTTCCTCCTAGTTGAATTAATGTATTAACTAATTCATATTTGTTGATTTAATATCTAATATTTATCATAATAAATAAATACATTCAATACGATTGTTGTGAATTGCTTTAGGATTAACTAAATTACTAATTGTAAAAGCGGGTGAGTTTCACATGTATTTATCAACCGATGCAGCGTCGCTGCGTGTATACGAAGCGCTTGCGAGCGAAGTGCGCTTGCAAATTATTGATTTGCTGAACAACAAAGAGATGCATATAAAGGAGCTTGCTGCAGAGTTGTATTTGAGCAGCGCAATTGTAAGCACCCATGTCAACAAGCTGCAAAATGCCGGCCTCGTTAGTTATAGAATGCGCAGAATAAATGGAGGCACTTATAAATATTGCTCCTTGTCGGCAGAGTATCTCCAAGTTAAACTGTCTAAATATGCAGAGAGTTCTAGAAAATATAAGGAAGTGTCCATGCCGGTTGGACATTATACGGATATTGAAGCTGCTCCGACCTGCGGCATTGCATCGACGGAGAAGATGATCGGGCATTATGACATGCCCACTTATTTTATGGATCCTGAGCGTGTTCAAGCAGGGATTTTATGGTTCACTAGAGGTTTTGTTGAATACAAAATTCCTAATTATTTATTTAAGGATCAGGTCGTACAGGAAATTGAAATATCATTTGAAATTGGATCAGAGGCACCCTATGTCAATGAGAATTGGCCGTCAGATATTCAATTTACTCTGAATGAGCAAAAGCTTGGCATGTGGACGAGTCCTGGCGACTTCGGCCGGATGAGAGGCCGTTATTCACCAGATTGGTGGCATTCTGACGTTAATCAGTATGGCTTATTAAAGGTGCTTCGAATAAATAAAAAAGGTTCCTTTATCGATGGTCAGCAAATTTCTGATATGACGATTGATGATGTATCATGGAATCGTTCGCAGTGGACATTCCGCATAAGGGCGGATGATACGTCGCATGGCCGCGGCGGTCTCACCCTTTATGGAAAAGGGTTCGGGAATTATGACCAAGATATTGTTATTCGCAGCTATTATGAATGATTGCCTTCTTATTTGATAGAAAAAAATGACGGGGATGGCGGAGGTTTACGAATGGAAATTTCATGTCGTGTTGTTATTGTAGATGACGAACTATTAGTCAGGCAGGGAATTAAGCATCTGTTAAATTGGGAGCAGGAGGGCTTCCAGATTGTAGGAGAGGCATCAAATGGAAAAGAGGCGCTTGAGCTGATCGAGCGCGTCGAGCCTCATATTGTGATCACTGATATCGTTATGCCAGTTATGGGCGGAGAAGAGTTAACTCGTGCAATAAAGGCAAGATATCCAGAGATTGAAGTCATCATATTGAGCAGTTATGGTGAGTTTGATTATGTGAGATCGACCTTTCAAAGCGGCGTAGTTGACTATATTTTAAAACCTAAGCTTGAAGCTATTCAGCTATTAGACACGGTGAAACGAACGGCGCAAAAAATTCCGTCTCTGAAGCTAGTGGAATCAACTAACGAGGCTTTATCCATTAAACATATTGTAGAGAAGCTAATATCCGGTTACGAGATCGATGTGGATGACCACGTCCTTGCAGAAGCATTTCCTCATAACAGCTATCGGCTGATTGGGGCAGATTTGAAGTCTCTGAACAGCATGAGCAGGGAAAGATATGATGATTCCTATTGGCTCGACAAAATGAAAGCGGTACTCAGCAGCGAATGTCCGCAGGCGGTTTATTTTGCACTGCCGGTAGAACCTAATATGGCAGCTCTACTCGTCAATATGGATCAAAGCGAGCAGCATAGCTTGGTAAGAGCAGGCAGGGAGCTTGCTGCTTGGTCGGGAGAGCGGCTGAATGAGATTGGATGGACGATCGGTGAGACATTTGATGATTTGAGGCAGCTTGGTTCGAACTACAAAAACAGTTTTCTGAAATTAAACTCCTACCGTTACTTTCTTCCGCCCTCCAATCGTTTGATCGTACATGGCGAACTTCCAAAAACCTCGGATGAAATTGATGTCTTCAACATGAATCAATTTACTGAGCATTTGAACAGACGGCAATTCGATGAAGCGTTTGGCGAGCTGCTCAATTATGTGAATAGCCGTTCAAGCCAATATAAAACCGATGTTTTCGAGTTTAAATCCTTTTTAGGCAATGTCATTTTCAATATAACGATTTTATTGGGGCGCTTAGACCCAGCGATGAAAAAGCTAGATGAAACGAAGTATGCCTATTTCAAATCCATTGGTGAATCTTCTCATCTTAACGAGGCAGCTGCGCTCTTACAAGCATTTATTAACGAAGTGAATGACGTGGTTCAGGTGAGAGGAACAGCAAGCAGCAACCCGAATATGACGCTGCTGCTGCAATTTATTCGGGAGAACTATGCTGAGCCGCTTAGTCTGACGGAGATTGCCAAACATTTTCATTTTAATCCATCGTATTTGTCTAGTTATTTCACAGCGCATAATAAAGAAGGCTTTAGTGAATATTTGAATAAAATCAGAGTGGAGAAAGCGGCTGAGCTGCTGCAGCAAGACGCAGCGTCCATTTCTGAGATTAGCGGCATGGTTGGTTACTCAGATCACAGTTATTTCACGAAAGTATTTAAGAAGCTGACAGGTCTGTCGCCTAGTCATTATAGAAAACAATACATGGGCAAGAAGAGGGATTAGGTTATGAGAGTTTTTTTGGACAAATTTAAATATCACGGCCTATTTATAAAAATGTTTACGGTTACGCTTGTCAGCATCATTGCCGTGTCGCTGCTTACCTCTACCGTCATGATACAAATGTCAGAGAAGCTGTTCATGAATACCTTCAGCATTACAAATTCCAAAATCATCAGTCAAATTAAAGCGAACTTTGAATCCTTCAACTATTCGATCGTCACCGCCTCCAATAATGTGCTGCAAAATGGTTCGATAAAAGGTTTCCTCACAAAGCCGGATAAAAACGCTATTTCGTCGGTTAGCAGTTATTATGAGGCCAGCATGCAAATGAAACGGATTCAGTCCAATGTCGCTGCATACCCCGTCACCATTACGATCACAGGGATTAATGGTAAAAACCATTCGACAGACAGCTATTATTGGCCGAGTTCCTTGGAGAAGCTAAGAAATAGCCGCTTAACCGAGAATACGCTAGTCGCGCCAAAGCGGTTAATCTATCAGTTGGATATTGAGAACATGGTTGATACGTCAGCAGAAGATCCGATTATCGTTGCATCCAGGGCACTTATGGAAAAGACGAGCGCGAAAAAATACGGCATTGTTTATTTTGCAATAAAGGAAAGTGAATTTAAACGGTTTTATTCAAGCTTCACAAGCAGAGGCAATGATGTCGTTATTTTGGATCGATCTGGTTTGGTCGTTTCGAGCAATCGTCATGAGCTTATAGGAAAACAAGAAGATGCTCTGCTCGGTTACGCCAAAGAAATTGACGAGCAAAAATTAGATTTTAAAGATGTAAGCGTAATGGGGAAAAGCAACTTGGTGCTCTCTCAATATCTGCCCGTTTATGATTTTTATCTCGTTAATTTAATCGACAAGCAAGCAGTGCTCAGCGAGATGGTTGATTTTAAGACTGTTGCGCTTATTTGCATTGCCATTGTTTTCAGTGCACTTATTATCGTATTTCTTATATCAAGAAGATTGACGAAATCGTTGACGATGCTCGCTAGACAAATGTCGCGTATTACGGCCAATCACTTCGATAATTATATTAACGTCACAGGCAGCTATGAGATTAAGCAGCTCGGAAATGCTTACAACTATATGTTGGATGAACTAAATGATTATATTAAGCAGCTGATTCAGACGCAGAAGGATCAGCGCAATGCAGAGCTTTCAGCACTGCAAATGCAAATTAATCCTCATTTTCTTTATAACACATTAGCATCCGTCAAAATATTAGTGCAGCAGGGCAACAAGGAAAAAGCAGCAGCCACGATCAATTCACTTATTTCATTATTGCAAAATACAGTAAGCAACATCAGCGAAACAATCAGCGTAGCGCAAGAGCTCGTCAATTTAAAACACTACGTTTTCATTAACCATGTTCGTTACGGCGAGCAAATTGTCGTCAATTATTTTGTTTCGAATGATTGTTATGGGTATCATTTACCGAAGCTCATCATCCAGCCATTTATTGAAAATGCCTTTTTTCACGCCTTCCAAGAGCGAAATGACGGACATATTTATGTGCTTTTCTCGCGCGAGGAAAATGCATTAGTGATTGAAGTCGTCGACAATGGGGTTGGCATGAAGGATTATGACCATGAAAATCAGGACAACAGCTCGAGCAGCGGCAGCCATTTTTTCTCTGGAATTGGCATTCGAAACGTTCAAGATCGGATCGTTTTGCTCTATGGTGAGGAATTTGGCGTTGAAATTGTGAGTGATATCGGTGAGGGAACACGGGTGAAAATTAGGATTCCGCTCAAATCCTCCTAAAAAAAATACCAATAAACAAAATAAATCACAATTACATAATAACGATTGGAAAGGTAACAATAGAATGACAAAAGCACACAAATATATTGCTAACGGGTCAATTTATCGAGTTGATATAATTAAAATCGTTAGCCGGCAAACGCTTTCAAATAAGTATCCAAGGGGTTGAATGAATTGAAAAAACTACTTGCAATTATGTTGGCCAGCTTCGTACTGCTGACCGCATGTTCTAGTAAAGAAAACAATGTTCCTAACAATGGCGGTACACCTGCTGAGGGGACGAAGGAAATTACAGTATGGGCGTGGGATAAAGCTTTTAACATCGGTGCTATGGAGCGCGCAAGCGAAGCCTACAAAGCAAAAAATCCGGATTCCACTCTAAAAGTTAACATCGTTGAAAATGCGCAAGCGGATATTATTCAAAAATTGAATGCTGGTTTGAACGCAGGTACAACAAAAAGCTTGCCAACAATCGTGTTGATTGAAGATTACCGTGCACAAAGCTTCTTGCAAGCTTACCCAGAAGCATTTTTCGAATTAACAGATTTCATTAAGCCAGGCGATTTTGCCGATTACAAAATCGGGCCAACTAGCCTAGATGGCAAGCAATACGGCGTACCATTTGATACGGGCGCTGCAGGCTTGTACGTAAGAAAAGACTACTTAGAAGAAGCAGGCTATAAGCTAGCTGACCTTCAAGATATTGACTGGAAGAAGTTTATCGAGATCGGTAAAGCTGTGAAAGCCAAAACAGGCAAAGCACTTCTTACACAAGATCCGAATGACCTTGGACTCATTCGCATGATGATCCAATCTGCTGGCTCATGGTATTTGAAGGAAGACGGTACTACACCTAACTTAGCAGGCAACGAAGCGCTTAAAGAAGCTTTTGAAACATACAAAGAAATTATGAACGCTGACATCGTGAAGGTTATTTCTGACTGGAGCCAATTTGTTGGTGGATTCAATAGCGGTGATGTAGCAACGATCCCTACCGGCAACTGGATTACAGCTTCCGTTAAGGCTGAAGCATCACAGTCCGGCAAATGGGCAGTCGTGCCATTCCCTAAACTAACGAACAACCCGAATTCCGTAAATGCTTCTAACCTTGGCGGCAGCTCATGGTATGTCATGAACGTTGACGGCAAAGAAGCAGCGGCAGAATTCTTGAAACAAACATTTGGTTCGGATGTAGATCTTTATCAGAAGCTTGTAACAGAGATTGGCGCAATCGGTACACTTAAAGCAGCAGCTGCTGGCGATGCGTACAAGCAATCGGATGAATTTTTCGGCGGACAAAAGGTCATTGAAGATTTCGCTAAATGGACAGAAAAAATTCCAAAAGTGAACTACGGCATGCACACGTACGCGATTGAAGATATTCTCGTTGTAGAAATGCAAAATTTCTTAGGCGGCAAAACAATCGATAAAGTGTTAAGCGATGCTCAAGCACAAGCAGAAACGCAAGTTAAATAAATCAGAGCATACGGCAAGTGAATAAAACCTGGGGCTTCTCCTACTCCTGATTCGCATGTTCGGCTTCCGGCAGCAGGAGCTGGAGGAGTCTAAAGGTTTTATTTTTTCCGTAAAGAAAGGGGTTAGGCTAACGTGAAAGCAGCGAGGCCTGGCGTGAGTATTCGCACGAGAGCCAACTTAACTGGATGGATGTTCGTTATACTAGCCGTCATTATGATTGCGGCGTTCTATTTCTATCCGATGATTCAAGCGCTCATTTTATCGTTTAAATCCGGTAAAGGTATGAATCTATCATTTACAGGATTTGATAACTACGTTCGGCTATTCAGCGATAAAACGTTTTTGACTGCCGTTAAAAACACATTTATTTATTTGATTATTCAAGTACCCGTTATGATTGTTTTGGCTATGTTTATTTCTGTATTACTAAATGACAGCAAGCTGAAATTTAAAGGTTTTTTCCGTACGGCAATATTTTTACCGGCCGTTACCTCACTCGTTGCTTATTCCGTTATTTTTAAATACTTGTTTGCTACAGACGGATTGGTCAATAAAATGCTGACTAATCTCCATTTGGTCTCGACACCGATTCAATGGATCACGGACCCTTTCTGGGCAAAAATAACAGTTATCATTGCAATCACATGGCGCTGGACTGGCTATAATATGATTTTCTACTTGTCCGCGCTTCAAAATATTGATCACTCGATTTATGAGGCAGCAAAAATTGATGGCGCCTCCTCTACGAGACAGTTTTTTGGCATTACGGTGCCATTGCTTAAACCGATCATATTGTTTACATCCATTACTTCAACGATCGGAACCTTGCAGCTGTTTGATGAAGTTGTCAATATTACGAAGGGTGGACCAGGTAATGCGTCGATGTCCATTTCGCAATATATTTACAATTTGTCATTCAAGTATTCGTCCGATTTCGGCTATGCTGCAACCGTGTCGTATTCCATCGTCATCATGATCATCATATTGGCATTTGTACAGTTTAAAGCGGCAGGTGATAAAAATGGATAAATTAAAACGCATTTTTGTTTATATTTTTCTAAGTGTCGCTGCGTTCGTGTCCATCTTTCCATTTCTTTGGATGATTATCAGCGCTACGAATAAGTCGGCTGACGTAACGAAGGGAAGATTGCTTCCCGGCAGCCAGCTGTTTGAAAATTTAAGTCAGTTATTTGAGACGGTAGATATTGTTCCAGCATTGTTGAACTCGGCAAAAATATCGGTCACAACAACCATATTGGCCATGGTTATTGCCTCACTCGCTGGTTATGGCTTTGAGATTTATAAGAGCAAAGCAAAGGATGTTGTATTTAACATCCTGCTGTTATCCATGATGATACCTTTTGCGGCTATCATGGTACCGTTGTATCAAATGTTTGCAGGCATATCGCAAGCTGTTCCCTTTCTCGGCATAGACACGTTGTCTGGTGTAGTCCTTCCGACCTTTACCACAGCATTTCTTATTTTCTTCTTCCGTCAGAACACGAAGATGTTTCCGCGGGAGCTGCTGGAGGCGGGCCGAATTGATGGGCTTAACGAAATCAGTCTTTTCTTCCGTATCTTCATGCCTACAATGAAAACGACCTATGCAGCGGCAGGAATTATTACGTTCATGTCGAGCTGGAACAACTACTTATGGCCGCTCATTGTATTGCAATCGCCGGAGAAGAAAACAATTCCGATGCTCATATCCAATCTAGGATCGAGCTATTCACCGGATTACGGCATTATTATGACAGCGATCGTTATATCCACGATTCCAACTGCGCTAGTGTTTTTCCTAATGCAGAAGCATTTCGTAGCAGGGATGACGGGTTCAGTAAAATAAGCATAATCAGAGTCAGGCGGGCTGCTTGTTTCACCGCAGCCCGCCTGACTTTTAAATCCATTTAAGGGGAAAATAAAATGAATGAAATGAAACCGACGATAAATTGGCTTACCGATTTAAGCGTATTTGCTGTGAACCGGCTGCCAGCACATTCTGATCATCGCTATTACGAATCAATAGAGGAAGCAGCCGCTGATGACCAAATGGCACTTCGCTATGATCTAAACGGAAGCTGGAAATTCAGCTATGCCGTGAAACCGGAGGATCGTCCAGAGCGATTCTACCAATTGGATTATGTTTGCGATAGCTGGGGAGATATTAACGTGCCGGGACATATCCAAATGCAGGGTTACGGCAAACCGCAATATGTAAACACGATGTATCCTTGGGACGGTCATCATGATATTCGTCCACCAGCTATTCCGGAGGATCATAACCCTGTCGGCAGCTATGTTAAATATTTTAAGGTACCAGCTAATATGCAGCAAAAACCAGTCTACATTTCGTTTCAAGGTGTGGAGTCAGCGTTTTATGTATGGTTGAACGGTGAATTTGTTGGATACAGCGAGGACAGCTTTACGCCAGCGGAGTTTGATTTATCGCCTTATTTGGTGGATGGCGAAAACAAGCTTGCGGTTGAAGTTTATCAGCGCAGTACGGGCAGCTGGCTGGAAGATCAGGACTTCTGGCGTTTCTCAGGCATTTTCCGTGATGTTTATTTGTATTCCGTTCCAAGTATCCACGTCCGTGATCTATTTGTTCATGCAGATTTAAATGATGACTATACTAATGGCAGTATTCAAGCAGATATGAAACTCGAAGGACAGCAGCCATCGAGAATAAGGATGGAACTAAAGGATGCAGACGGTTTAACTGTTGTGACGGTTTCCTCTGATTCGGTCGAAGGTCCATCCTTATCCCTTTCATTAGATGCAGGTGTAGTGATCCCTTGGAGTGCAGAAAAGCCTTATTTGTATATGCTTTATATTACGGCTTATGATCAAGCAGGTCATCTCATTGAAGCGATTCCTCAAAGGGTTGGCTTCCGCAAATTTGAAATGATCAATAAAATCATGCATCTAAATGGCAAGCGTATCGTATTTAAGGGCGTTAACCGCCATGAATTCAATAGCCGCAAAGGAAGAGCGATTTCGAAGGATGATATGCTTTGGGATATTGCAACGCTCAAGCGCAACAATCTGAATGCGGTGAGGACCTCTCATTATCCGAACCAATCGTTATGGTATGAGCTTTGTGATATTTATGGCGTATATGTCATCGATGAGATGAATTTGGAGACGCATGGCTCATGGCAGAAAATGGGCGCAGTTGAGCCTTCGTGGAACATCCCGGAAAACAAGCCGGAATGGCAGCCTATCGTGATGGATCGTGCGATTTCCATGGTTGAACGCGATAAGAACCATCCATCTATTCTGATTTGGTCAGTGGGCAATGAAGCTTATGCAGGCGAGGTGCTCTTGAACGTATCGAATTATTTCCGCGAGACGGACCCTAGCCGTTTAGTTCATTATGAAGGTGTATTCCATAACCGCAAATATAACGACACAAGCGACATGGAGAGCCGGATGTATGCTAAGCCCGCTGATATCGAAGAGTATTTGAACGATGACCCGCAAAAGCCATATATTAGCTGTGAATATATGCATGCCATGGGCAACTCAGTAGGCGGCATGCATAAATACACGGAGCTTGAACAAAAGTATCCGATGTATCAAGGCGGCTTCATTTGGGACTATATTGACCAGGTCATCGTGAAGAAGGACCGCTATGGTAAAGAGTTTCTTGCTTACGGCGGAGACTTCGATGATCGCGCGACGGATTATAACTTCTGTACGAATGGTATTGTTTATGCGGATCGCAAGGAATCACCGAAGATGCAGGAAGTAAAATTTCTTTATCAGAACTTGAAGCTTATTCCTGATCGCCATGGCGTGACGATTAAGAATGAGAATTTGTTCGAGGGTACGGATGCATATGATTTAGTTGTTTGCCTCCATCTTGAAGGAAAAGAAATATTCCGCAGTACATTATCCGTAGATGTGGCTGCACAAAGCGAATCATATGTGAAGCTTGAGCTTCCTGAGGCAGCGGAGCAAGGGGAATATGTACTGCATGCTGCGCTCACATTGAAAGAAGATCAATTATGGGCACAAGCGGGCTATGAGATTTCCTTCGGACAATTTGTGTTTGTAGTGGAAAATCGTGTGGAAGCCGTGCATCCGGAAGGTTCGCTTCGAGTTGTCGAAGGTGATGTTAACATTGGCATGCATGGTCGCGACTTCAGCATCATGTTCTCTAAGCAGGCAGGCACGCTCACATCGGTCAATTATGCGGGAAGAGAGATGATTGCTATCCCGCCGGCGCCTTTATTCTGGCGTGCAACAACGGATAACGATAAAGGCTTCTCGCTTGGCTTCGATTCCGGTGTATGGTTTGCGGCAAGCCTGACACGTAAATGTACTCAAGTTGAACTTACCGAGCAGTCTGGAAGTGCAACCGTTACCTTCCAGTACAAGTTGAGCATTAGTTCGGAAGTGCTTGTCACCGTAGCGTATACCGTGTTCGCAGACGGCAGCTTGAACGTCAAATCCCGCTACAAAGGAGCGGAAGGGCTGCCGAAGCTGCCAATATTCGCATTATCATTCAAGGTTCTCGCAGATTATAGCCATTTGGATTGGTATGCCATGGGGCCGGAAGAGAACTACATTGACCGGGCATTTGGCGCAAAGCTTTGTGAGTTCAGCAACAATGCCGCAGACAATGTATCCGGCTATGTCGTGCCGCAAGAATCAGGTAATCGCACGGGCGTTCGCCGTGTAAATATTACGAATGATTATGGTCGCGGCATTCGAATTACAGCGCCTGCAGCGCAGCCGGTAGAATGCAATATTTCGCCTTATACAGCATTTGAGCTTGAAAGTGCCAGCCATCATTACGAGCTGCCGAACGTACATTATACGGTAGTTACCGTAGCC
>NZ_JBFTPZ010000062.1:0-36872 GCF_056398745.1 Paenibacillus sp. 01T424
ATGTAACGCTTCCTGGTATTCGCAACATTGCCGTTATTTTGTTCATACTCTCGGCCGGCAGCTTAATGAGCGCTGGTTATGAGCAGCTGCTCCTGCTGAACGGTCCGGCTACCGCCGCAATCGGCAGCGTACTCGATGTGCATGTTATCAGCTCCGGTATAGGTGAAGGCCGATTAAGTTATGCGGCTGCTGTAGGATTATTCCAGAGTGTCATTGCACTCATTCTTATCGTGACTGTCAACCGAATTGCTCGCAAGGTTAGCGACGTATCCCTGTTTTAAGGAGTGGTTTGATATGGCGAAAAGCCGATTTTCTATATTTAGCATTTGTAATTATATTTTCTTAACATTGTTCGGATTGTCGATGATCTACCCGTTTATTTACATTCTGGTCTACTCGCTCAACGATGGAAAAGATTCGATGATGGGTGCGCTTTATTTCTTCCCTCGTAAATTTACACTGGACAATTACGTAGAGGTTTTTGATAATGCCCGCATTTGGCAGGCCTACAAAATCACGCTGCTTCGAACGGTGCTCGGCACATTCCTGCACGTAGGGCTTTGTACGCTGATGGCTTATGCGCTTTCCAAAAAAACGCTGCCAGGAAGAACATTTTTTACGTATTACATCTTTTTGCCAACGATATTCAGCGCTGGATTCATTCCGTATTTCATCACTTTGCAGAAGCTGCATCTGATCAACAGTTTTTGGGTATATGTCATTCCGATGTTATTCAATTTCATGCATATCGTCATTCTTCGAACGTTCCTGCAAGGCATACCGGAGGAGCTAGAGGAATCGGCACGAATTGACGGCTACGGTGACTTTCAAATATTCCTTAAAATCATACTACCGTTATCGGGTCCAGTTCTTGCGACTATCGCTTTGTTTATCGGGGTTTCGCATTGGAACGACTGGTTTACAGGCGCCTATTATGTGTCGGATAAAAATCTGATACCAGTTCAAACGCTGCTGCAAGAATTGCTGACCGAAGCGGAAGCGCTATCATCCTCCATGCAGAGAGCGGCGCAGCAAGGCGGTCAGACCGTCAGCGTCAATGTGGCTGGGGCAACACCGGAATCGCTTCGAATGGCTTTGCTCGTTATCACGGTGTTTCCGATCTTGTGTATTTACCCGTTTTTGCAGCGTTACTTCGTCAAGGGCGTTATGATTGGCTCGGTCAAAGGATAATCGTCCGCATTCGGGACTTTATCATATTTCATTACAGTTCACGGGAGGGTTTTTATGAAGAACAAAAGAGCAAAAAGCACTTCGTTGTTTCTCGCAGTAACTCTGATGGCGGTTACGCTGTTTGGCTGCAGCAACAACAACGGTGGCGCCGTCAATAAGCCTTCGGACAACGCAGGCACAACTAACAGCGGTACAGAGCAAAAAGAGGTGAAACTCAAAGTTCTTCACAACTGGAACGGCTCCAGCGGCAGCGACACAGACACGACGGCGATCGAGAAGGTTATTAAAGAAAAAACGGGGATTACGATCGAGTGGGAATATACAAAGGGCAGTGAAGTTGAGAAAGTGAACACCATTTTTGCAACTCAAGATATGCCTGATATTTACACAGGTCCAGCTTGGGGCGGAGAGCTAGATGGAATTATAAAAGCAGCGAAGGAAGACCAATTGGTCGATCTTTCGGATAAGCTGGACAAATATCCAAATCTAGCAAAAGCGATTCAGAAAGACAATGTTCCGCCAGCGCTTTATGAGAAAGCTTTTGATGTGTATGACGGCAAGCAGTTCTTGCTTTACCAGAACCACCCTGCAACACCTGAGGATGCAATGGATTGGCTTTATGGCTTCTATGTCCGCAAGGATATTGCTGAGAAGGTTGGAGTAGACCCGCAATCCGTACGTACAAAGGAAGAGCTTTACAGCTTCCTGAAAAAAATCAAGGACGCTGACCTGAAGGAAAATGGCATGTCTGTTATTCCTCTCGGAGGCTTCCATAACGGCTGGGCTGTCGGTATCGGCAATACGATGTTCTATGGCTCTGGTTATGTAGATAAAGGTGATGGAACGCTGGAAAACAGCTTCTTCTCGAAACAATACGAGGATTATACGCTGTATTACCGCAAGCTGATCTCCGAAGGTCTGCTTGATCTTGAAGCGTTTACGCAAACTGATCCAATCGCGAATGAGAAAATCAAGCAAGGCCGTATTGCAGTGCTGGCTGCTCACTATCCAGCGATTCTCGATGCTTCCAAGGACTATGTGAAAGCGCATCCAGGCAGTGATTATATTCCAGTTGGCCCGCTTGAGCGTGCTGGCGCTGCTGCAGACCGTCCTGCTGACCTTTCTATTCAAGGAAACAACGTAACCGTTATTCCGAAAAAATCGAAAAACGTAGATGCAGCGCTTCGCTTGCTGGACTATCTTGCTTCTGATGAAGGTTTCCTTCTCGTACGTTACGGCATTCAAGGCGAACATTGGGATATGGAAAACGGCAAGCCTGTAGCCAAAAAAGAATGGTTTGATAAATTCTCAGCGGATACAACTGGCAAGATGAAGAAAAATGAAGGAATTGGCATTGGCCTTGAGAGCATGTCTGGCCAAGACCGCATCAACTCCGTTGGCGCTGGAGACATCTGGTCTGATCAGGATCGTCTGGCAGCAATGGATAATGCGCGTAAAATTTTACGCCCTAACGGTATTAGTGTTATTTCGGCATACAATCCTGGCGACGTTATGATTAAGTCTCCTCAGTGGGAAATGCTGAAGCCATCCATGGACAAAATAGGCGACGTCTGGAAAGAAGCGATTTATGCGAAATCGGATGAAGCGGCACTAAAAATCATTAATGATCTTCGCGGTCAGATGAATAAAACAGGCTATAAAGAAGCAATGCAGTTTACTAATGACAACTTGAAAGGCAAGGAAGTTGCTTTGTTTGGAATGGCAAACTAAAGGAGGCTTCTCGCTTTGACGAAGGGTTTGGGACAACGAGCAGAGTGGACCGGTTTTCAAGAATCAAGGCCGTATGGCCCGAAGTATGATTTGCGGACCGATTTTGTCATGGTATACGGAATATCTGATGATTTGCCTGAGCGGATCGAAGGCTGGAGAAATGCCGGCTATAAGATTCATTTGATGACAGGTGTATCTTGGGGGGAGTATCAGGACTACTTGTACGGTCGATTCGACGGACGGGAGCACTGGGATGAAGCTCAAATGGACCGCAGCGGAAATCATCTGCTTCATGGCAAGGATGTTCCTTATATGGTTCCGACCATTGCCTTCGCTGAATATTTGGCTTCTCATATTAAACGGGCAATCGACTCTGGTGCAGAAGCGATTCATTTGGAGGAGCCGGAATTTTGGGCGGCATCTGGTTATTCCGATGCGTTCAAGCGGGAGTGGCTGAATTATTACGGGGAGGATTGGATTCCTCCCCACTCCTCGCCGGACGCTCAGTATAGAGCATCCAAGCTGAAGGCGGCAATGTACTATCGTGCGCTTGACCGGCTTTGCAGTCAAATGAAGGAATATTCCTTAGTAACCTACGGTAGAACGGTGCGTTTCTATGTCCCAACTCACAGCTTGATCAATTACACGCAGTGGCGAATTATAAGTCCTGAGGCGCTGCTCGTGTCGATGCCTGGCTGTGACGGTTTCATTGCTCAGATCTGGACGGGAACGGCTCGTACTCCGAACGTTTATAAGGGGCTGCGCAGAGAGCGAACCTTCGAGACGGCATATTTGGAATATGGAATTATGCAGGAGCTCACTCGTGGGACGGGGCGTGAAATGTGGTTCCTTCACGATCCGATAGAGGATAACCCTAGATACAGCTGGAGCGACTATCGTAAAAACTATCGTTCTACTGTTGTTGCTTCCCTGCTGCATCCTGAGGTGAAGCAATACGAGGTATGCCCATGGCCGCGCCGTGTATTCGAGGGCAGCTACCCGACTGAGGACGGGAAAGGAAAAGAAATGATCCCGGGTGACTATGCGACCGTGCTTCTGACGGTCATGAATGTGCTGCGCGACATGCATAACCATGATGAGGTTGCTGGAGACGACGCCTATACAGCTGGCATTGGCCTTTGCTTATCCAACTCTGCAATGTATCAACGCGGGGACGTTATCCGTGAAGGCGAGCAGGAAGGCGAAGCCGCCAAATATGACGGAACGAGTTCAGCTGAAGAGCTGAGTGAAGAGCAGAAGGAGCTTCTTGACTGGTCGTCCTTTTACGGACTCGCGCTTCCGCTCGTGAAGGTAGGCATTCCGCTAAGACCGGTACAGCTGGACAATATTTTGACCTTCCCAGGGTATTTGGATCATTACCGGGTGCTGCTGCTCAGCTACGAATTTATGAAGCCGGAGCATCCGGGCATTCATCAAGCTATCGGACAATGGGTGAGGGAGGGCGGCATACTCATCTATGTCGGTGACGGCTCGGACCCCTATCATGAAGTACGGGAATGGTGGAACCGTGAGAACAGCCGCCGCTCTTACATGCGTCCGGAAGAACATTTATTCGAGTCGCTTGGCTTAGGTAGAAACCCGGAGCAAGGAGAGTTTACGGTAGGCAGCGGTGCTGTTTTATTTTACCGTGAGAATCCAGCGGAGTTGTCCCGTTCTGAAGCGGGTGCAGCTCTTATACGGAGTGCTGTAAAAAGGTCGCTCGAGATCCGCGGAGAAATGGTTGATTATAAGGAAAGCACCTCGCTGCATATTAGACGGGGGCCTTATGTCATTACTCATGTGCTGGATGAGAGGGAAGCGGATGATTCAATCATTCTGGAAGGATTGTTCGTTGATTTGTTCGAAGCGAGCATGCCTGTGAAACATTCCGTGGAAATCAAATCGGGCGAGGACAGCTTGTTGTTTGATTTGAACTACTCGGATAAACAGCTGGGAGAAACAAGTATTCTTGTTAGTTCGTCACGCATTCGTGAGGAGCTGTTGGCTGAAAACGGAATTTCCTTTGTTTCAGAGTCACCGCTGGACATCACGGTTAGTACGCGCCTGCGTGTTCCAAGTGAGCCTAGCAGCGTCACAGCTGGTGATCAAGCGGCATCATACGAGTATGATGGAGAGTCAGGAACGGTGCTTCTTCGCTATCCAGGCATTCCGGAAGGAATTGCAGTAAGCGTGGAATGGTAATGCGATAACAAACAAACGATTGAAGGGGCTGTCCCAAAGTGATGAACTCACTGGAGAGATAGCTGGATATGAATATTGAAAAAATGGCGTCACAGAGATTTAATCCTGTGACGCCATTTTTCTATTTTGGTCTATTGATGTTTGCTTAAGCAAATAGTGGACAAGCGAATCTTGGCGTATGATCGAGGTAGGAAATGGAGCAATAAGCACATATATGTTCTTACAGCGAGAGAAAGGGCTAGGTTTGTTGTCTGTAAGCACATATATGCGCTTATAGAGTAGCTGCGGCGTATGATCGAGGTAGGAAATGGACAAATAAGCACGTATATGTTCTTACAGCGAGAGAAAGGGCTAGGTTTGTTATCTGTAAGCACAWATATGCGCTTATAGAGTAGCTGCGGCGTATGATCGAGGTRGGAAATGGAGCAATAAGCACGTATATGTTCTTACAGCGAKAGAAAGGGCTAGGTTTGTTGTCTGTAAGCACATATATGCGCTTATAGAGTAGCTGCGGCGTATGATCGAGGTGGGAAATGGAGCTGGAGCTCAGACAGAGTGAACGTTTTCGGACCTATAACTTACGAACCTAGCAGCTCTTATTTTAATCAAAGGTAATAGATTAAAAGTTTAACGAACTGCAGAATCGTTATTTCGAGAAAAATAGCTAATGCACCCAATTTACCATGCTATAACGTTCATATGATTCGTTAAAACTTAAGTAAGCTAGTTTTCATCACAATAAGAATAATACAGTTCGTTAGAGAGTTGATCTTGGGATGCCTTGATATGTTATGCGCAGAAATGGCTGAAAAAAGTTTGAGCAGTGGATGGGTACAAATTGCTGAGAAACGGTTATACTTAAGCACTTGAACAACACGGAAGCCATATTATTATACGATTAGGAAGCGATTTGATGATAAAAACCCATTCCAAGCTCAATCGGCAAAATGTGTTTACTGGTATATTATCTGCGATGCTGGCATGTACAGGCGGAGCCGTACTCATCGTTAGCAGCGCTGAAAAAGCAGGTTTTTCAACCTTAGAGCTCGTCGCGTGGCTGTTCGCCGTTTATTTTTTTGGCGGACTGCTGAACATAGCTTTGACGTTGATATATAAAATTCCGTTTGGCGGCGCGCATTCGATAACCGCCGTTGCTTTCTTAAGCACTTCTGCGACACAGTTTACCGTGCAGGAGTTAGCTGGTGCGAGCATTATTTCCGGGTTTATTATCGCTGTATTTGGTTTATCTGGTCTGTCCGATAAGCTGCTGGCTTTCCTGCCCAAGCCGCTGATGGATGCGATGCTTGCCGGTTTAATATTCAACCATATTGTAAAAATCGTTCCCGCGGTCAAGGATGCTCCCTTTGTCGGGTTCATGGCATTGGTCGGTTTTTTCTTATTTCCCCGTTTATTCAAGGGCTTTCCGCCTGTGCTCGGCGTCGTTTGTATGGGGCTGCTTGCTCTATGGATTGGCTATGATTTGCCTCCTATGGAGGTGCTGCCGTTTGCGCTGCCGCATGTGGTGAGCCCTGAGTTTTCGATTAATGGGCTGTTATCGTTAGCTATCCCTTTGTCGATACTCGTGCTTAGCAACGATTTGTTTGTAGCTTTGGCAGCACTTCGCAAAAATGGCTATGAGCCATCCGCTTCCAAGACGATTACGATAACTGGTTTTGCCACGACTGCTGTAGCGTTTCTTGGCGGTCATAGCGTAAATGTTGGCGGAATGATGAGTATGCTGTGCAGCAGCGAAGAAGCTGGTGCAAAGGAATCTCGTCCTTATGCAGCGATTGTCTCGGGCGCATTAGTGGCGCTGTTTGGATTATTTGCTTGGAAGGTTATTGCCTTTATTAATATTCTGCCGTCTTCATTTATTTGGCTTCTAACGGGTTTTTCATTGATGGGGGTATTCATTCAAAGCCTTCAATCAGCTTTTTCGGAATCTGCCTACCGCTACTCAACGGCCTTTACATTTGCGATTGCGGTAGCAAACGTCGCCTTTCTCGGCGTTTCTGCGCCTGTTTGGTGCTTGGCAATCGGCATGGTTACGATGAAATTGCTGGGCGAGGGAACACGCAGCAATAGCAATGATGCTGTTCGTCAAAATAAATAGTAATAAAAGGGGACGATTATTCCCACGGAAACTTCGTCAGTAAAAAGTCTGCAAACTTTTTGCTCTCTTCTCTGCGCTGCTTCCTCATTGCCGTTCGGTGCTCGGCCGTTTCATATAATTTAATTTCTTCTTCCGTTTCAGGGACAATACGAGGTACAGGTATTGTCTTATTTTGTTCATCTAGGGCGACAAAAGTAAGAAAAGAGGTAGCTGCTATTTTTCGCTCGCCGCTTCTTAAGTCTTCTCGTATCACTTTCACAAAAACCTCGATTGAACTTTTGCCCGTCCAAGTAACGAAGGACTCTAGGGAAACGGAATCTGTTGGCCGGATTGGATGCAAGAAATCAACGGAATCCGTCGAAGCGGTTACCGCGGTAACTCTGCATAATTTGGAAGCGGATATCGAAGCAATATCATCGATATAAGACATAAGTTTGCCGCCGAACAACGTGTTGTGATTGTTTACATCGGTTGGGAATACTCTTGAAACCTTAAAGGATCGCGTTTCTTTGACATATTTATTTTCCAAAGCATTCACACAACTTTCTAGAAAGTGGCTGATCTTTGGGTATTTTCTCCCCTTTATGGATAGGTTATGCTTCTAAAATAAAACTTAAAAGGGTTCCACATATAATGCTTGATCAGTATGTGGAACCCTTTATATATAGTTACTCTTGGCTGAGCTTTAACAATTGATCATTAACATTTTCGGTACTTAATCCCCCGTGATAACAAACGACGGATGCAATATCGAGGTCTACGTATTTTTTCAAAGAGAGACGAGCCTCTTTTATATCCGGTGTAGTCGGGACATGAATTCCCCCGAGAATCCCGTTTACACTATACATTGAATCACCAGCAATGAGCGTTTTACTTTGCTTTAAATAAAGGCTAATATGGCCGGGAGTGTGCCCAGGCGTGTGGATGACGCGTATCCCGCCGCAAAACGGCAGTTCTTGACCGTCGATCAGCGTATCGTCCACTCTGCCTTTCGGAGGATTCTCAAGGTGCCGGTCTTTTAAAAGCGGGATCTCTCCCTGAATATATGGCTTATCCAATTCATGCGCATAAATTTTAATATGATGACCATACTCTTTCAAAATCTCAGGAAGGCAGCCGATATGGTCCATATCCTGATGCGTTAAAATGACAGCTTTTAGTTTGTCTAACGACACATCTGCTTTTTCAATGGCTGCGCGTAAATCTTCGATTTGCCCTGGAAAACCTGTATCTATTAAAACAGCCGTATCTTGATCCCACAAAAGAATGGGATGAATAATCGTTCCGTGAAAATCTAGTTGAAGCATTTCTACACCCTTTGAAATCTCCATAATAGCGAGCCTCCGTAAAATTAGATTTATATAGCTGTTATTATGCAGTGACGTGGTAGTTGATATTTTTTTCGCAAAATGAACTTTAATAACCTCTGTAATCTCTTATCTATGAAAGGGGTGAGAACATGAATGTAAGCCGTCTTGTCAAACAAGCTCAAAAAGGCAACAAAGAAGCTTTATTACAACTAATCATAGCCGATCAGGACGCTTATTATCGTCTTGCCTACAGCTATTTGAGAAATGAGCATGACGCGATGGATGCCATGGCAGACATGATTGTTACGCTTTATGAAAAGCTGGATCAATTGCAAAAGAGCGAAGCCTTCTACAGCTGGAGCAAAACCATTCTCGTCAATCGTTGCAAAAAACTACTCCGCCAAAAAGAACGATTTGTTCCACTGGGAGACGAGGGTGAGTCATCCTTTGCTGGATTAACTGAAGACAACCCTTATCGCAATACGGAGTCTGAGATGAACATGCAGGTGCTGCTTTCTAATCTAAATGCACAGCAGCGGGAAGCCATCGAGCTTCGTTATGTACATGATCTCCCGTATCAGACGATTGCGGACATGACTTGTTCGCCGATTGGCACAATCAAATCAAGAATTTCGCAAGGTATTCAAAAACTGAAAGCGATGATCGGAGGGGATCGTAATGAAAACGATCGAGGAGAGATTGCAGGAGCACAAACAGACCTTGAATATCGTGCAGGCACCGTCAGGACTTGAGGACAGACTTCGCAATGCACTTGAGCATGTTCCCACGAAGAAAAGAAAGCTGAATAGAGCGATGATATGGGTTGTCGCATCAGCTGCAGCACTCCTTTTGATTGTTGGCACTTATCAATATCCTGCGTTTGCTTATTACGGAGGCAAGTTGTTTAACAAAATCGAGCTGAACTCGCTTAGCTTCTCTGAAGTGGCGGAGCAAGGCTACGGACAATCGGTCAACAAAAGCAAAACGCTAGAGGACGGTACTGTCATTACCATCAACGGGGTTATTGCGGACGATAACGCTTTACTCATGTATTATAGCATTGATAGACCCGAAGGCTCTGTATTTACTGACAATAGTTCACTGCGTTACAACGTGGGTCAAATGGAAGGGTTCTTAACGGATTCCGATCCCAAAGAAGGAAGCGGCAATTATAGCAAAGACGAGACCCAGTACGAGGGCGTCTATAAATTTGAATCGGTTAGTCCATTCTCTAGAACATTAACCGTTACATTTAGTGAGTGGCTAGAAAATGGGGAACGGGCATCTTACCCAATCTCCTTCAAGTTTGAAGCGAATAAAGCGATGAAAAGCATGCTTAAAGAGGATATCTCAAAATCTGTTTCGGTCGATGAGGGATCGGTCCACTATGACGCCATCACAGCTTCACCTACTTCTACCATCGTAAAGGGACATTATGAAATGAATGATGGGGGATACCCGAGGTTCTCAGGCAAAACAAAGCTTTATGTGAATGGAACAGAAGTGAAATCATGGGGAATGCAGTCGGATCATTCCGGTGAAAAGGGCAAGGCAGCATTTGAACTTGAATTTGATGTGCTGCCGACAGACAAGCTGGAAAACATTGAGCTCGTACTCGAAAATTTTGCTGGCTATCAGAAAATAGAAGAACCGATCTCCCTAGCCTCGCCATCAGATCTGTCCATAAAGATTGGGAATGAAAAGTTATGGATTCGCAGCGTTACAAAAACCGATACAGGTTATGATATCGTTATCGCCAGAAAACAATTTACAATCTTGGAAACAGAAAACTTATCTGTTCAATCGGGTGATAGTGTAGTTCCCGTCTCATCCATTTCCTCATCACGCCCGTGGGATTTGAAAAATGGCAATATCTTGTGGGAGCAGACGTTTTCTTTTAACACGGAAGAGGAACCGGAACAGCTGCTGCTTAACGGATTTTCCTATATTAAAACCTACGATAAGACCATCTCTATTCCTATGGAAATCAAAAAGTAATTTGTATCAAACAATAAATGAAAAAGGGCTTCCCAAAAGCAGAAATGTTGCTCTCTGGGAAGCCCTTTCTTTTTAGGCTGGAAAGACTAAAGTTCCTTGCTATGGTGAAGCGGATTATAGCTGTAAGTTGCGATCAATTAAAGAGATGCGCTGCTCTACACATGCGTAGGAGCGAAGCGGATCTTCCGGTGTGTTTAAGCAATAGTCGAGCAGTTGATCAACGGTAGTTGCAGCAACGTGACAGCGTGTGTCGGAGGAAGCGTAGTAAATATAGACGTTGCCGTTATCTTGTGCGATAACACCGTTGCAGAAAGCTACGTTCGATACGTCGCCGACACGTTCAATGCCTTCTGGCGCAAGCAAGTGGCCGCCTGGACGATGCGTTACTTTGTTAGGCTCCTGCAAGTCGGATAGGAATGCATATAGTACATAACGCAAGCCTGCCGCGGTGTTGCGAACGCCGTGAGCAATATGAATCCAGCCTTTGTCCGTCTTAATTGGTGCAGGGCCTTGACCGTTTTTCACTTCTTTAATTGTATGATAATGGCGTTCATCAATAATGATCTCACGCTCTACAACAGCGTTCTCGATCGTATCGGATAGTCCCCAGCCAATACCGCCGCCTGAACCCGTATCGATAAAGCCGTCCTGTGGACGAGTATAGAAGGCGTATTTTCCGTCTACAAATTCAGGGTGAAGCACGACGTTGCGCTGTTGGTTGGACGCTGTTTTTAGATCAGTAAGGCGCTCCCATTGCTTCAAATCCTTTGTTCTTACGATACCGCATTGTGCAATCGCGCTCGACAGATCTCCTTTTGGAGCGGAAGGATCTTTTCTCTCTGTGCAGAACAGACCATAAATCCAGCCGTCCTCATGTTGAACGAGGCGCATATCATAGACGTTAATATCGGGATCGCTTGTTTCTGGAAGCAAAATAGGGTGGTTCCAGAAGCGGAAACCATCAACGGGGCTGTCGCTCTCTGCAATGGCAAAAAATGATTTGCGATCATTGCCTTCAACGCGCGCTACGAGATGGAATTTGCCATTTAAGAAGATTGCGCCTGGATTGAATACGCAATGAACACCGAGGCGCTCCATGAAATAAGGGTTCGTCTCAGGATTAAAATCATATTTCCAAATCAGCGGAGCATGTTCTGCTGTTAGAACGGGGTGTACGTAACGATCAAAAACGCCGTTGCTAACTTCTGCAGGCTCGTTTTTACGCTGTACGAGCGCCTCATAACGGTCCGTTAGCATTTGCTTGCGTTCATTAAATTTACTCATTGAATAAACCTCCATTAGTGTGAAGTTGCTGTACCAGACAAGCGTTCGATCATTTCAAAGCATGCGCGTCCATTATGATAAGGGCATTTCCAAGGGCTGACCTTTTGTATATTGTCGCTTGGAGCTCCATCGCGAGTTACGCTCCAGTGCCATTCGCCAAACTGTTTGTCGACGATAAAATTTTCAATGAACTGCCAAGATTTCAAGGCAGCCTCAAGGTATCTCTCATCGCCCGTCATTTGATAAGCATTATAGAAACCAACAACAGCTTCTGCTTGCGGCCACCAATCCTTGTGCGAATCGATGATCCCATCAGGACCTGCCTCATTAAGAAGACCGCCATCCTCGTCAACGCCTTCATTCAGCGTCGCTTCTGCCATTCGAATGGCGATCGCTTTGGCTTCAGCCAGCAATGCTGCATCTCCAAGCACTTCAGCCGCCTCGACTAGCAGCCAGCTGCCCTCGATATCGTGACCGTAAGAAATGTGCTCAGATCTGCCGTTCCATTTTTCATCGAAGAAAAGGATAAAGTGCGCGTTATCTGGGTTAATAATATGTTTTATTGTGATTTCGATTAGTTCTTTCAGCTTGGCTTGCAGCACATCCGACTTCCATACCCTGTAAAGGTTCGTATAACCCTCCATGATGTGGAGATGAGTATTCATGGATTTCTTCTCATTCAAATCCTTTTCACTCAAGCTATTATCGTCGGTTTCCAGCCACTCGCGTGTAAGAGCTTCAAAATAACCTTTATATTGCTCATCGTAGCTATATTTCTCAAGCGTATGAAATAATGAGATCGCTTTCTGAAGCGCAGCTTCATTCCCGGTAGCGCGGTAATACTCGGAGTAAGCATAAATAGCAAAGGCTTGACCGTATACCTGCTTTTTCGTTTCGGCTGGGCTGCCAGCTGCATCAACCATCCAGTATAATCCGCCGTATTCTTGATCTACAAAGTATTTATTTACATATTGATAGGCACGGTCAGCCATTTCGAGATAAGCTTCATTGCCAGTCATGCGATAAGCGGAGGCAAAGGTCCACAAGATCCGTGTGTTAAGCACCAGGCTTTTGCCAGCTTCATCGTTAACGGTTAAATCTCTGCTGATATTGCCGTAGAAACCGCCTTTTTGCTCATCGATCGTATGCTTCATCCAAAAGCCGAGAATGTTAGATTCCAGCTCTTGCTTGATGCTTGCCAGCCACTGCTCGTTAGTTACGTTCATTCGCCCAAACCTCCGTCACTCGATTCAGCTATTTTGGCTGCATAATATTGACGAACCGTTTGTTCTGCTTGCTTGCCATACATACAATAATCGTCGTTAGCACTCGCATCGGCCTCTTCATATAGTCTCGCCGGCCAATCCCAAAGCATAAAGCCGCCAACCCAATCACGCTTGTCCGTATGGGAGAACATCGTCTCGTAGAACTGACGCTGAACCTCTTCGCTGGGCGCGCCTGCAAGTCCCCAATCGTTCGGAATATACTGCGAGCCTTCGCGGCTAGGGCAGCCTGCTTCCATGAAGAAAAAAGGCTTGTCGTATTCGGATACGACCTTTTCAATTCGGTTCAGCTGCTCTTCCCAAGCATCGATAGGGTAGTAGCCGCTGGAAGAAATGACATCAACAGCATCCCACCATTTAATTTGGCCTTCTTGATATTTGTCACAGTTGTACGTAACGATGCCGGAATAAACTTTGCGAACCTCTGCGATGAGCTCACGCCATTCCGTTTCTCTGCGATCGGTTTGAACCATTTCGCATCCAACACAAAACATTTCGCAACCTGTATCTTCAGCCATTTTGGCATAGTGCAAAATGAATGTGGTATACGAAGCGAACCAGTCAGACCATTTTGGCTCGCAAGGCACATCGAGATCAAAAAAATTAATATGAGCACGCCATGTGCCATCCGCACAATTGACGACCGGCTTCAAACAAACGTTAAGGCCTAGTTCTTTCGCTTTGTGAATGGCACTAAGAACTTCCTCATCGGTAACCGTAGGCGCCTCGCGAAACTTAATTTCGGTAGAGTGGGCATGATCTTGAAGTGCGCCAAGTGCAATAGCTGTCCAGTTCACGCTTAACCGCTCGGCCATTAATTCCATCGAACGATCCGCTTTTTCGCCAGTCCATGTGCCTCGAATGCCTGTCCAGCCCCATGTCATTCCGCCTATATAGGCTGCTTTAGTTGTCATTGGAGTCGCCTCACTTTATATTTGGTATTTTTGTTATTGCTAATAATATTTTTGTTATATAACAAGTAAACATGATTCTAGTCTTGTTTGCAATACCTTTCTTGAACAGCAAGCAACCTTATAAAATTGCTTCATTTAATAACGCAGAAAGCGGCATGTGTATGCACAATAATGAGTGAATATACGTAAAAAAGCGTTTTCAAAAAATGACAGTTGAAGACTATAAATCATATTTTAAACCATTTTAGAACCACATTTTATGAGGTATTATCGAAATGTAAGCGGAATCAAAACGAGCTGAGGGGGATTTAGAAAATGAAAAAAGTCATTTCGTTAGCACTTGTTTCTGTAGTTATGCTAACATCGTTAGCTGCTTGTGGTGGGAATAACACAAACACGAATTCACCTACGAACAAGCCGAGCACGGATAACACCGCAACGAACAAACCGGAGAACGGTGGATCAGAGGAAGCGTCAAACATTAAAGGTGAGGTTGTATTCTTAACAAACCGTACCGACATGATTGACAAACAGTACGTCGATTACGAAAAACGTTTTGAAGACAAATACCCTGGTGTCGATCTTAAATTTGAAGCCATTACGGATTATGATAAAACGTTGAAAATCCGCATCGCTTCCGGAGACTTCCCTGATGTCGTATTTGTACCAACCATTCCAAACGCAGAGCTGCCTAATTATTTCGCTCCGCTTGACGACATTGCATTCTCAGGTGAAATTCACTTCAAAGATTTGAAAGCGCAAGAAGGCAAAATGTATGGCGTATCCTCCGGCGGATCGACAGTCGGTATCGTTTACAACAAGAAAGCATTCGAGAAAGCGGGCATTACAGCTCTTCCAAAAACATACGACGAATTTCTAGCTGCATCGCAAAAGCTTAAAGACGCAGGCATCGTGCCGCTTGCATCAAACTTCAAAGATAAATGGCCGCTTGATACTTGGGTATACGATGTTCCAACACTAATTGGCGGAGCTTCTGACCACCAAAACAAACGTGCTGAATCGGAAACACCGTACACGCTTGATAATGCATACGGCAAATCATGGGGAATTCTTCGTGAGATGTACACAAAAGGTTTCCTAGAAACAGATGTGAACTCGACGAACTGGGAGCAATCGAAAAAAGACGTAGCAACTGGAAAATTCGGTATGTATCTGCTTGGCAACTGGGTAATTAACCAAGTAATCGAGAATGGCGCTCCTGCTGAAGACATTGGCTTCTTCCCATTCCCGGTCGACAACACTGGCGAAGCGAAAGCACCGCTTAACCCGGATTTCTTCTATGCAGTTAACAAAAACGGCAATGTTGAAGCAGGTAAAGCATTCGTACAATGGATGATCGAAGAATCCGGTTATGATGATTTCGCAGGTTTCATTCCTACTTTGAAAGCCAAAGAATCGAAGCTTCCACAGCTTGCGGAATTCAACAGCTTTACCCCTAAATTTTTCGAGCCAGCTGCACCAGTAGATGCAGCGACAGAAATTCAAAACAAAGCGCAGCTTGATCAAGCTGCAGTTGTACAAGAATTCGTATTAGCTAAAGACCCGCAAAAGGTATTGGATAAAGTGAACACAGCGTGGGCGAAAGCGAAAAAAGATTTAGGATTGTAAGGGCTGCGTGCAGGATGGATAACCTTTAACGGTTGTCTATCCTGCACCTTCCGATTAGAAAGACGCAGGGAGGATGGGGTTGTCTCATGTTTAGCAGATTGCCTTTTAAAACACAGAAGAACTATGTCATTATTGGCTTCGTCGCATTGCCGCTGCTGCTGCTGCTGACATTCGCCTATTATCCGGCAATGGAACTCATTCGATTAAGCTTTACGAGCTGGGACGGCTTAAGTCAAAACAAACCATGGATTGGTTGGTCGAACTACAAAGAAGTATTTTCAAATCCAGCTATATTTGGTGTCTTCAAACATAACTTTGCCTATTTCGCTGTTGGAATTGTACAAAATATCGCCGCGATTTATTTCGCAGTGGTGCTGAACAGCAAGCTGAAGGGGAAAAACTTTTTCAGGCTGCTGCTTTTTTTACCGTACATCCTAAATGGCGTTGCTGTAGCATACTTATTCGGTTACGTATTCGATACGACAAACGGATCATTAAACTATTTGCTAGGACAGCTCGGCTTTGATGCACTCTCCAAAACAAGCTGGCTCGGCAGTGGTTCTTTTGTAAACTATACGCTTGCTTCTATTGGCTTCTGGCGCTTTATGGGCTTCAATATGGTCATTTATTTGGCGGCGCTTCAATCGATTCCAAGTGATATTTACGAAGCGGCATCGATTGACGGGGCAAACGGCTGGCAAAAATTTATTAGCATCACGCTGCCGAACATTTACAAAATTATCGAGCTCAATTTGTTCCTAACGGTAACCGGGGCTTTAGAGGTGTTTGATCTGCCTTATATTTTAACTAAGGGCGGGCCGGCAGGATCGAGTGAAACCTTCGTTATGAAAATTGTTGAGACCGCCTTTCAGTTCAACAACTATGGCTTGGCATCCGCAATGAGCGTCGTCTTGTTACTCTTTGTTGTCATTGTATTATCGATTCAGCGGTTTTTGTTGAAAGGAAAGGGGGAATAATCGATGAATAAATCCAATAAGCTTTGGGACACAATCAAGTATTTAAGCCTTCTATTGGCTGCGTTTGCGATTTTGTTCCCGCCTTATATCATCGTCGTCAATGCTTTTAAGACGAAGGATGAATTTCACACGAAATCGACGATCGCTATGCCGGATAGCTTTCTCTATTTTAAAAACTTTGCGCAAGCCTTCAAGCAGGCGGATATGCTCCATGCGTTCGGGAATACGCTGTTCATTATCGCGATCACGCTAATTTTGAACATATTGATCGGATCGGCGTTCTGTTATGCCGTTGGGCGCTTCAATTTCAAATTTAAAGGCCCGTTAGTCGGCTTGTTCCTATTCGCCACGATTATTCCAGCGATTACAACGCAAGTCGTCAACTACAAAACGATTCAGGCGCTTGGCTTAACGAATAATTTGATGGGACCTGTACTAATCTATGTAGGCGCAGATATTTTGCAAATCTACATTTATCTGCAATTCATTAGAAATATTCCTTATGAACTAGATGAAAGCGCGATGATCGAAGGTGCTTCATTGATTCGTATTTTCCGCTCCATCATCTTCCCGCTGCTTGCGCCAGCGACAGCGACAATCATTATTTTGAAAACAATCAGCATCTATAATGACATGTTTATTCCGCTCCTGTATCTGCCTAGGGCCGAACATGTTGTCGTATCAACGTCACTCATGCGCTTCTTCGGAGTCAACAGCGGGGACTGGCAAATGATATCCTCAGCCATTCTTATCATTATGATTCCTACCGCAATTCTTTATGTGTTCTTGCAAAAATATATTTTCGCGGGTGTGACAAGCGGTGCGGTTAAATAAACCGTCCGCTTTCTTTTCATTGCAGATGTACCGATTTTAGCACAAACTAGATGAGGAACACGCGGGGAGGAGCGAGCAGGATTGTTGAACATTATGATCGCGGATGATGAAGAATTCATAAGGCTGGGTCTAGAAAAAATATTAACGAAAATGGATTTGGACATCAAAGTTATCGGCTCCTACAGCAACGGAATGGACGCTTGGGCGCAAATTTCGAAGCTTAGTGAAGGCGAGCTGGATGTGCTGATTACCGATATAAAGATGCCGATGATGGACGGTTTGCGTCTTATTGAGCACTTGCGCGATAAGTCGATTGATACGATTGTGCTCAGTGGATTTAGTGAATTTGAATATGCGCGCAAGGCTCTTCGCTCGGGTGTGCGGGATTATTTGCTCAAGCCGGTGGACAAGGCGAACTTGTACGACATACTGGTTAAGATTGAGCAGGAGCGCAGTGAAAACGGGCAAACATCGGAATCAGCGGTATCTGCTCCAGCTCAAGAGACGATCTCGAAGGAAAAAGAGCATCATGTTATTGAGCAAATGAAAACGATTTTGGAGCAAGAATACGGCAAAAACTTCGAAATGGAGCGTATCGCTGACACCGTCGGCATGAGCGCCAATTATTTGAGCCGTTTATTTAAGCAGGAGACGGGCATGACGCTGACAGACTATTTGATCGATATTCGGATAGAGAAGGCAAAGCAATTTTTGAGCGATCATCCAAATCTGAAAAATTACGAAATATCACAGCTGGTCGGCTATAGTGATCCTGTTTACTTTAACAAGCTTTTTAAGAAAATGGTCGGTGAAACGCCTAAGGATTATAAAGCCAAGCACCACTAGTGTCGATGAACAAAATTGAATATAAGAAGTGCAATATCGCACATTTACAGGAAGGTGGAATGAGCGTAAGATGATGCGGTAGCTTGCCGAATAAGAATGGTTGGACAGCATGCAGAGCTGCAGAAGGATGGAGAGAGAAATGTCAGAGAGGGTTGTAAAAACTCAGCTTGGTGCTGCAAAAGGACTAGCGAGCACATTTGAAAACGCGGCACTAGAGGAAAATGCCAGCCCGTTGAAGTTTTTATTGTCATTATACAAAGGCAACTTTGCCAATCTATTGATTTCATTATTATTTTTGTTCATCAAAAGCGCGCCCATTTATGTGCTGCCAATTGTAACAGCTAATATTATCAACATTGCGACGAATCCAGCAAAATATCCGCTAAGCGGCATTTGGATTAACTTTGTTATTATTTTGATCGTCATCCTGCAGAACATACCAACCCACGCCGCTTACATTTCTTTTTTGAGCCGTGCGGTAAGATATGTAGAAGCGGGACTTCGCAGCGCGCTTGTGCGCAAGCTGCAGCAGTTGTCCATTAATCAACATAGGGAGTTGCCTGCCGGCAAGCTGCAATCAAAGGTGCTGCGCGATGTCGAAGCGGTTGAGATGATGTCAAAGCAGTTCATGATTGCTTTGGCGCCGGCTGTCGTTAACATTATCGTATCGTTTATTATAACGCTGAACAGCAGCTGGATTGTGTCGTTGTTTTTTATACTGACCATTCCAATGTCCATAACGATTGTAACGATTTTCAGGCGTAAAATCCGTAAGTCGAACAAGGAATTCCGCAAAGAAATAGAACAAATGTCCTCTCGCGTGTCAGAGATGGTCGAGATGATTCCGATTACGCGCGCACACGGCTTGGAGAAGGTAGAGATCGCACGTATTGACCAGACGCTGAACAACATTCAAGGCAAAGGGTATCGGCTGGATTTGGTGGAGGCGTATTTTGGCTCAACAAACTGGGTGACGTTTCAAATTTTTCAGGTGCTTTGTTTAATTTTCACGGCATACTTAGCTTACAATGGGCAAATTCAGGTTGGCGACGTCGTTATGTACCAAGGTTTTTTTGCGATGATTTTGGCTTCCGTTACTGGTCTCATTAACATTTATCCGCAAATTGCAAAAGGTCTTGAATCAATTCATTCCATTAAAGAGATTTTGGTATCGACCGATATTGAAAATAATAGCGGCAAAAGAAAAGTTGCCGATGTACGAGGTGAATTTTCTTTCGAGGGTGTAGAGCTTTCATATCCGGGCAGTGAACATCATGTGCTTGAGGATGTTACCCTCGAAGTTGAAGCAGGCGAATGTATTGCATTTGTTGGCACATCCGGCGCAGGCAAATCAACAGTGCTCAATCTAGTTATCGGCTTCCTGCAGCCAACGGGCGGGAAAGTGCTGATGGACGGCATTGATTTGGCAGATATTGATCTGCGCAGTTATCGCAAGCATTTGGCGGTCGTGCCGCAAACGAATATTTTGTTCTCAGGTACGATTCGAGACAATATTACGTATGGCCTTCGTGATATTACCGATGAACAAGTGAATCGTGTTGTTGAGATGGCTAATCTATCCGAATTTATCGGGCAGCTGCCGGACGGCCTCGATACCATGGTTGGCGAACATGGCGGCAAGTTGTCTGGCGGCCAGCGTCAGCGGATTGCGATTGCACGTGCGCTTGTACGCGAGCCGAAAATTATTATTTTGGATGAGGCAACCTCCGCACTGGATAATGAGTCAGAATTTCATGTTCAGAAGGCGATGCAGGAGCTAATTAAAGGCCGCACGACATTTATTGTCGCTCACCGTCTGTCGACGATTCGTGATGCGGATCGTATTGTCGTCATGAAGCATGGACGTATTGTTGAGGTCGGCACTTTCGATGAGCTGATGGCAAGCAAAGGCGAGTTTTATAATTTGAAGCAGCTGCAGCTCTAGAAGAGGCAGGTCTGCTTCTGATATGGCAGTTAAGGCTGATCGGGTGTATTTACCTCGGTCAGCTTTTTTTTTTTGGCTTTACGCTTCCAATCACGAGCGCCGTTTGTATCGTAATGTTCATATTTTTATAGAAGATATGAAAATTGTTTTATGATATGAGAAATAGCAATGCCTTATAATGTGAATATCATATCCATTAAAAGTGATGAGGTGCTTGATTTTATGCGAAAAAAGCTAGTATATACGCCGCCGGCCAACGGTTACCCGGAGTGGAACAATAACCCTGAAATTTATCGGTTGAACCGAATGGATGCGCATGCTTCGTTAATGCCCTTCGATACGATAGAGGAGGCATGGGATGGCGATCATAACAAGTCTTCGAATTATTTGTCGCTGAACGGCCAGTGGAAATTTGCGTTTGCAGCGAATGCCGAATCACGAATCGCCAACTTTTATGAAGCCGATTATGATCATAGCCAGTGGGACAGCATTACGGTTCCCGCGCATTGGCAGCTGCAGGGCTATGATTATCCGCAATATACGAATGTTAGATATCCTTGGGATGGCAACGAGGACATAAAGCCGCCGTTTGCCCCTACTGCATATAATCCAGTTGGTTCATATGCTCGTACTTTTACAGTACCTTCCGAGTGGGATGGTAAGCCTGTATTTATCAGCTTCCAAGGTGTGGAGTCGGCTTTCTACGTATGGCTTAACGGTGAGCTTGTTGGTTTTAGCCAAGATACGTTTACACCCTCTGAGTTCGATCTAACCCCATACCTTGCAATTGGTGAGAATAAGCTGGCCGTAGAGGTTTATCGTTGGAGCGACGCAAGCTGGCTGGAGGATCAGGATTTTTGGCGAATGAGCGGTATTTTCCGAGATGTCTATTTGTACTCCACTCCTGAGGCGCATATCTATGACTATTTTGTACATACAGAGCTTGATGAGCAGTGCCTTGACGCAGAGCTGATTGTTGATGCGAAGCTGCTTAACTATTTTGTAAGGCCAATTGGCAAAATAACGTTGGAGGCAGCGCTATATGATGTGAATCGAGCTGCCGTATTTCCAAGCCCGCTGACGATCCAGACGCAGGTGGAAGGCGAGGATCTTACTTCTGTTCAACTGCGCGCCGCTGTTTCAAATCCGCTCAAATGGAGTGCTGAGCAGCCGAATTTATATACGTTAATACTTAACTTGAAATCAGAGGACGGCACGCTGCTTGAAGCGATAAGCTGCAAGGTCGGTTTCCGCAAGTTTGAGATTAAAGATGGCCTAATGCAAATCAATGGACGCCGGATCATGTTCAAAGGGGTAAATCGTCACGAATTCTCATGCGATTCAGGCCGCGCAATTAATGAAGCGGATATGCGCAAAGATATTGAACTGATGAAGCAATATAATATCAATGCCGTCCGCACTTCACATTATCCGAACAACTCGCTCTGGTACAAACTTTGTGATGAATATGGGCTGTATGTCATTGATGAGACGAATCTGGAAACGCATGGTTCTTGGACTTATGGACAGAAGGAGCTTGGTAGGGCGGTGCCAGGAAGCAGACCGGAATGGACAGGGGCTGTGYTCGATCGCTGCAATTCGATGCTGCAAAGAGACAAAAACCATGCGTCTATCGTCATCTGGTCGCTTGGAAATGAAGCATTTGGCGGAGACAATTTCATAAAAATGCATGATTTTTCACGTGAAGCTGATCCATCGCGCGTCGTTCATTATGAGGGAGCGTTTCACTACCGCGAATCGGATGCTGCTTCTGATATCGAAAGCCATATGTACACGAGCCCTCAGGGCGTTGAACAGTATGCGAGAAGTAATCCGAAAAAACCTTATATTTTATGCGAATACAGTCATGCGATGGGCAATTCCTGCGGGGGCTTGCATGTGTATTGGGAGGTTTTTGAGAAGTATCCTGTGTTGCAGGGCGGATTTATATGGGATTGGATCGATCAAGCCATTCGAGTAACAGACGAGAGCGGCACAGTGAAAATGATGTATGGAGGCGACTTTGGCGAATCGCCGCATGATGGCAATTTCTGCGGCAACGGCCTTATTTTCGCAGATCGTACAGTGTCGCCTAAGCTTCAAGAGGTGAAGAAGGTATACCAAAATGCTAAGTTTGAAGCGATTGATTTGAAAAATGGCACTATTAAGGTGACCAATCGTCATCTATTCAGCGCTTTAAATAGCTTTACTCTTGCTTGGCAAATAGCGATTAACGGTGTTTCTGTGGAAGCAGGCACGGTAGAAGCGGCCGCACAACCAGAGAGTGAGGAAACGTTAACGATTCCTTATACGCTGCCTAAGCTTTCTTCCATTTCGGAAGAGGCTGTATTAACGGTACAGCTCCTGCTGAAGGAGCAAACTCTGTGGGCAGAAGCGGGTCATGAAATCGCGTTTGAGCAATTTGTGCTGCCTGCGCCTATTGAGCCGATTATTGGTCTTGTACCAGCTAAGCCTGCTGTTCGTGTTGAACAGTCGGCAACGGCGCTTCTCGTAAGCGGTGAAAGCTTCACTGCGCAATTTGATCTAGCAAATGGCAGCCTTACTTCCTATGTGTGGAATGGCTCAGAGCGGTTATTGCAAGGATTGACTCCGAACTTCTGGCGTGCCTACACGGATAATGATCGCGGCAATCAGCAGCATATGCGCTGTGCAACATGGCGTGAAGCGGGGACAGAGCGCGTTCTGCAAGCGATGACTTGGGAGCTTGAGGCAAGCAGTGTAACAATTAATGTGCAGTATAGCTTGCCTACTACAACGGAATCCATGTTGTCGTTAATTTACAAAGTAAATGCAGATGGTGAGATCAATGTATACGAGAAGCTGCAGCCTGGGGCGGATTTACCGGAAATTCCGGAAATCGGCATGCTCTTCCAGATGCCAGCATCATTTGATCAAGTAAGCTGGTATGGCAAAGGCCCAGACGAGACGTATTGGGATCGCCAAACGGGAGGCAAGCTTGGGCTTTACGCTGGCAGCGTTCAGGATCAGCTCGTATCGTATATCAGGCCACAGGAATGCGGCAATAAGATGGACGTTCGCCATGCTGCGGTTACGAATGCAAAGGGTGAGGGTATCGTGCTGAAGGGTGCGCCACATTTTGAATTAAATGTACTGCCTTATACGCCATTTGAGCTGGAGGCGCATGATCATATTCATCTGCTGCCACCAAGCAACAAAACGGTTGTACGCGTCAACCATAAGCAAACTGGCGTGGGCGGACATGACAGCTGGGGACAGCTTCCAGAGAAGGAATACATTCTGTTTGCGAACCAAGCATACTCCCATCAGTTTTCAATTAAAGGGGTTTAAAATAAAAAGAGGCTTGTCTTCCGTCTGCTGACGGTCGGCTGGCCTCTGTTTTATTTGATATAGATGCCGCCAAACGGCAGCACTTCGCGAAGAATTCTTTTGATAAAGCCGCCGTTTTGCAGCTGCTCCTCCAGTTCGGCATCGCGGGAGCCTGTTTGGATAAGTACTGGGCCGGTGCCGCGAATTTCCCACTGCACATTCATATGCTGGCTTGCGAGCTTGTTGCCGTAGACGGACAGCTGGATGGAAGCATGCTCTGGATATGCGACGAGTGCTCCAGTCTCAACATACAAAGGACGATCCGGATGGAGCTGAATGGATTTCACATCACCAGCGGTAATAATTCCGAGCAAGCCCGGTCCGGAAAATCGCATTCGCACAAATTCCTTCGTAATCCATGCGTTTTTGAGCTTCTGCACGACAGACTTTAGCTTCATGCCGTCCGAGAAAAAGATAATATGCCTGAAATCAAACAGCAAGTCGCTTTTCTCATCGATGTGCAGCGTTTCGAGCGAGCAGCCTGCAGGCAAGCCGACAATGAATTCGGCCGGTCCAGAAATGAGAGAGCGAATCCAGCGTTTCTTGCGATACATGCCAGCTAAATCCATGAAACGATCCTCGCGATTTTGCGGATCGCCTTGAAAGGCGATGATTGATTTTGGATGCAGAACATGAAGCTTGTCCGCAGTATCAAGGGTGAGATGCACATGGCCAACTTGGGCAGGAACGGTTATTTTCATCCGCTAATGCCTCTGCTGCCTCTGCTGTCTCTACTGCTTGTGCTGCGCTGCTTGCGCCATACGACATAACGCCAAACTCTCAGGGATACGATATAAGCAACAAAAACAGCTGCGATTATAATGACAGTATTAATAAGCTTGCTGATAAACGATTGTTTGTCCTGCTTCATGCGATCCATCTCGGCTTGCAGCTCGGCATTTTGCGCGATAAGCTGATTGTTTTGTTCAAGCAGCTCCTGTTGCTTCATTGCATACGCTGCCGCAGCCTTTGCGGATTCCTCAAGCTGCTGCTGCTGCTTAGCGAGTGCTTCTGTGGCTTCAATATACTGCTGCTGGAGCTCGCTTATTTTCTCAGGTGTATTGTAAATGTCTTTGATTCGATCAATTAAACCTGCGTGGACAGTTGATTGTGGAATGATGATGAGAATAAAGGATAAGAAGCTTGTAATGACAAGTGCTTTCCATAATGATTGCCGCATCATATTCTCCCTTCAGTTTTCGACATAAGAGGGGCTAATGCTTACATTTTACAGCCTTTCTCGACAATAGTCACTCCTGTCCTGTATTTGGATGGAAAAAATGATTCGGCTTCGTTAAAAATCAATCTCAACATAAAAAAAAGAATAGCAGCGAAATGGCTGCTATCCTTTGATCAGTTCCTATTTTCTAACGTACAAGCGGCTTGTTTCTTCCCAAATGCCGCCTGGCTCAAGTGAGACAAGCCCGATTTGCTCAGCTGGCAAGTTCACATTTGGCGCATTGACGAGATTCAGTTGCGGTTCCGGACAGAAGAAGCCTGGCGTAGCGTTGTTGTTCCAAATCATCCACTGCTTGTAAGCTGTTCCAATATCATAGACTAGCGTTACGCCATTGCGTGTATCGGTCAGCTCCATCGCGTTGCGGCCATTTTGCGGCTCGGTTGTGTAGTGATTATCCATCGGCTCCCAGAATGGGGAGATACCTGTTGTTTTCATGGCTTCCTCGTCTGCAACTAGCGTCTGGTAATTGCCTGTTGGCAGCATCCGCTCGTTAAGCTCCCAGCGTTTGCCGGTTGTTAGCGTGAAGCGGTAATCATCTGCTGTACTATTCGCTGCGAACGGTGCATTGATCGTTGTATGGAAAGCGATCAGGCAAGGCATAACGTCCGTTCCTTCATTATGTACCGATACATGCTGCAGTAGACCCGTATCATTCAAAGCATAACGAAGCTTAATCGTGAAGCGATGCGGCAAATACGTGTAGATCGGGTGGCTTTCATCGATTGAAATTTTGAGCGATACGTAGCTTTCCGTTTTGTTTGTGCCAAAATCCTCGACACTCCAAGCTGCTGTATGGAAAAATCCGTGCAAATGGTTGCCCGTTTTTGCTTCGTTAACTGGAAAGTTATACGTTCTGCCGTTCCATGTAAAAGTACCATCTTCATAACGGTTTGGGGGGAACAGAACCGGGATGCCGTGAATGCCCGGATTCTCTCTGAAGCTATCCATTTCCTCTAGGGATGGTTCACGAAGGAAGGTATAATTGTTTGCTTTATCGCGAAACGCAATAAGATTGGCACCAACTGCTGGCAATACAGCTGCTTCATAAGTGCCCCATTGCAGCCATACAGCTTGCTCATCATGAAATAATTTTTCAAATGCTTGTCCTTGCGTAGACATGGTAGTCCTCCTAAAAGTGATTAATAATTGACTTCATTTGTGCAAAAAATATAATAATATTCAACTTTAGAATAGCAGGACAGTAGACAACAAACAACCGCCCTATTCCGATAATAGCGGAAAATGGGGCGGTTGTATGTACAACTATTTTGTTATCCGATATTCTTTGCTTGAAGCACGCTGTGAAAACAGCTGTTGGATGACGAATTGCTTGCGGCGATTTACGGTTACTTGCTTAGAGTCTGTTATTTCGGAGTCAAAATAAATCGTACCAGCATCAATCGTCTTGATTTTTCCGATATTGATGTAGCAATTAGAGCTGACTTGATAGAAGCTGCGTTCGTTAGTCAACTGGCTGATCTGTTCGGCAGTCATTCGTCTCTTTATATTATAGTTTCTGCCATGGAAGCTTACGAGTCCTTGCATACCGAGCTTGAAATAGAGCACGTCTGTCTCCAACTCGAAATCCTCATACACATTCCGTTCGCTCATTACAACATTCATCATCTCAATTCCCCCTTTAGAAATGTGAATCGCTGAATTTGTTAGCGCTTACATTGTAACATGTCACAATAGTATTTGTGAAGTCTTTTATAAAAAAAAGACATTGTTTGATGAAGCCGCTTATGCTATGGTCACTGTAAAGCCAAAAAGTCAGAGAGGTAGGATAAAAAATGAGCAATTTAAAGGAGCAACCGACACCCATAAACATCCTTTATATCGGGTCATATGGAACAGCGGAGGAATCGACGATTCATGTGTGTACGTTTGACGAAACGACAGGTGAGCTAGCGATATTGCAGCGTCTTAGCGGGCTCGAAAACGCTTCTTATTTGACTTTAAATCCAAGTGGCGGCAGCTTATATGCGGCTAGTGAAACTGAAGTAACCGGAGATGCCAGAGGCGGCTCAGTCGCTTCGTTTGAGATTGATAAAGCAACGGGCTTGCTGAAATCTACAGGCAACCGCTTGCTTACATATGGCGCTCATCCTTGCTACATTAGCACGGACAAAGCGGGGCAGGTGCTCTTAGCTGCCAATTATACAGGCGGAAACGTTGCATTATTGCCGATTAAGGCGGATGGCGGGCTGGAGGAGGCAACATCTGTTCAGCAAAATTCCGGCGAGCTCGGTCCAAATGCAGCAAGGCAGGATGCACCGCATGCTCATTGCATCATTCCGTTTGGTTCTTCTTATGTATGTGCAGTCGATTTGGGCATCGATGCGATCGTTATTTATCGCTTTGATGAGGAACGGCGCTCGCTTATTCCTCATGGGATTAGCAAGGTTCATCGTGGTGCTGGTCCACGTCATTTAATATTCCATCCTCATTTAGAAACAGGCTACGTGATGAATGAACTGGATTCGACGATTACACAATTTGATGTGGATTCGGAACTTGGCACATTAACAGCAAACCAGGTGATATCAGCACTGCCAGCTGACTACAATGGATATAACGATTCAGCGGATATACATTTAGGTGTTTCGGGACGTTATTTGTACAGCTCTAACCGTGGTCATAACAGTATTGCTGTATTTGCAGTAGATCAAGGAAATGGACAGCTCTCGCTTATTCAGCATATCGATTGCGGCGGAGAGTCGCCGCGAAATTTTGTCCTTACGCCAAGCGGCGATCATTTGCTCGTTGCTCATCAGAAGACTGGCAATATTACTGTATTTTCAGTAGATGCGGAAAGCGGGCTGCTGTCCAAGCTGGATTCGGAGCTTGAGCTGCCTAGTCCTGTTTGCATGAAGTTTGCAATAGCTTAGTTCATGCTTGCTGYACGTTTCGTTGAGGGTTACGAGTGTTTTTCGTTAAGAAAGGCAGGTCCTACTAAACATGTCTGCACAGCAAGAAACGAGAAAAATCAATAAAGAAGCGCTAAAATCTGCTACTGTATACTCGATACTCATTTGTATCAGCTCCGTTCATCTCATGAATGATATGATGCAATCGGTTGTATCCGCGCTGTTTCCCGTATTGGAACAATCTCTACGCTTAAGCTTGGCACAAATCGGCTGGATTGCTTTTACGCTCAATATGACTTCATCCGTTATGCAGCCTGTTGTCGGCTTGATCTCGGATAAGAGGCCGGCGCCTTGGATGCTTCCTGTCGGGATGTGTGCAAGCATGCTCGGGATGGTTGGCTTAGCCTTCGCACCGAACTTCTACTTAGTGCTGCTCGCGGTTGTGTTTGTGGGGCTTGGCTCAGCCGTGTTCCATCCAGAGGGCTCGCGGGTTGTTCATTTGGCCGCAGGCAATCGCAGAGCTTTCTCCCAGTCGATTTATCAGGTTGGCGGTAATTTTGGTCAAATGCTCGGTCCGTTGATGACGATGCTGATCTTCCTGCCGTTTGGACAGAAGGGCGCTATATGGGGGACATTGCTTGCTGCTACAGCCATTATTATTTTGACGAAAGTCGTTCCTTGGTATAAGACGCAGTTAGCTGTACATGATGGCAAAATGCAGCGCAAAGCGGCAGGCAGCGCGAAGCCCGCTCTGGCACCCAAGGTTGTTGCGTTTGCACTTGCTATCTTGTTCGTGATCGTATTTGCACGATCCTGGTATGCGGCAGCGATCGGCAACTTTTATCAGTTTTATGTGGTGGAAGCCTATCATCTGACGATTAAGCAAGCACAGATTCCATTATTTTTATTTATGGCAGCCGGTGTTGCCGGCACCTTTCTTGGCGGTATATTGGCGGATCGGATCGGACGCAAAAAAATGATGCTGATTTCCATTCTAGGCGCAGCACCATTCGCTCTCGTTCTGCCGCATCTGCCTCTAGCCTGGGTATATCCAGTAATCGTAGTGCTTGGTTTTGTATTGCAATCCGGATTCTCGGTAAGCGTCGTGTATGCGCAGGAGCTAATGCCCAGCAAGGTAGGGACGGCTTCGGGGCTTATAACGGGTCTTGCTTTTGGAATGGGTGGACTTGGTGCGGTAGTTCTCGGATATTTGGCGGACGCCCGTTCACTCAGCTTTGTTATGGTCGCTTGCAGCGTGTTACCGCTAATGGGCTTGCTGGCGCTTATGCTGCCAAAGGATAGGAAAGAATCGGTGTAACTCGAATAGGAATGACAGAAAAGTCGCTTTAAGGATATTTCCTTAAGGCGACTTTTTTTGTTGGAAAAAGTATTTGATAAAAACCAAACATAATTATATAATGTTTATAAAATAAGTAGACGTTATTGAGAGGTGTTTGGATAAATGGTTGCTGAAGAACGTTTTTGGTCGGCATCGGTAGAAGAACTGAAGCAGGGTTATGTATATGAGGAAGCCGAAGGATTTTATTATTGCCTTATTTGCGGAGAACGCTTTGAGGATGGAGAGATTTTTCGGGATGAGCAGTCTGGACGCTGGTATGAGGCGCGTAAATATGCAGCCTATCATGTCCAGCAGGAGCATGGCTCCATGCTTGATTATTTACTTGAGCTGGATAAGCGGCAGACAGGTCTGACCGACTTACAGAAGGAGCTTATTCAAGGTTTTGCCGATCAGCTGACTGACAACGAGATGATGAGCCGTACTGGAATAGGCAGCGCTTCGACCATTCGGAATCATCGTTTCGTACTGAAGGAAAAGGCCAAGCAAGCAAGGCTTCTGCTCGCAATTATTGAAATGATGGACCATGGCAACACTGCGGCTCCGCGATTCGTGCCTGTACATCGGACGGCTACACAAATAGATGAACGCTATGCGATTACAGAGGATGAATACACAGATCTTTTGAAGCAATATTTTCCGGATGGTCCTGAAGGTCCGCTCGCCTCATTTCCGCGCAAGGAGAAACGTAAAGTAGCAGTGCTGCGTCATATCGCCTCTTATTTCAAAAGCGGAGTCCACTATACAGAGAAAGAAGTGAATGAGCGGTTAATTTCTTTTTGGGAAGAGGATTATGCAACACTGCGCCGCTATCTGATCGATTATGGCTACTTGGATCGTAAAGATGATGGCAAAGTGTATTGGGTGAAGGGTTCAGGAATCAAGAAAAATGAGCTTGAACAGAGTGGGTCGACCGAGCAGGTTGAGCAAATGACAGCCCCAAAGAAATCTGCTAAAGGCAAGCAAGGAAAAACGGATAAACAGAAAGCTCAGGCCAAAGTGCAGGAGCAAGAGGAAGAACGAAAGGGTGATCCAAAAATGGATAAGGCAAAGAGGAAGCAGCTGACAGCTGAGTACCAAGAGCGTGAGCGGCAGATGGGTGTTTTTCAGATCAAAAATAATGTGAATGGAAAAATTTATTTAGGAAGCTCCACTAATTTAGATGCCCTTTGGGGAAAAGAGCAGTTTGTACTGAATATGAATGGTCATGCGAACAAGGAGCTGCAGAAGGAATGGAAGCAATTTGGCGGCGAAAACTTTTCTTTTCTCGTTCTAGAGACCGTTAAATTGGAACAAAAGATTCGTTATGATTATAAAGACGTATTGGACCCGGAAGGCCGTCAACCCGTTGACATGGTGCGACAATACAACAGAGAAGTCAACGATTTAAAGGAGATATGGGCCCAAAAGCTGCAGCCTTATGGTGAAAAGGGTTATCATGGCCCAGCCGAGAAGGTGGAGAAATAAATCATTTTTTGGTTGAGGGAGAGTGCTGATTGAAATGTCTGCTAAAGAAGTAACAGGAGCGGGAGAAAGTTTGCTTCGAAACAAGTTTTTTCAAACGATTATATTTTCAAACGTATTGCTTCAAATTGGAATTTGGGTAAGGAACTTCGCTATTCTGATGTATGTGACAGACAAGACGAACGAGGACCCGTTTGCGATTAGTTTGATGGGCTTCGTGGAATTTTTACCGATTTTCGTATTCTCGTTCATCGGAGGAACGTTTGCAGATCGCTGGAAGCCGCGGCTCACGATGATTTGGTGTGACTTTTTATCAGCGTTATCTGTGTTTGTTGTACTGATTACATTGCTTTACGGTTCGTGGCATATGGTGTATTTTGCAACGTTTGTATCGGCAATCCTATCACAATTTTCACAGCCCTCTGCTATGAAGCTGTTTAAGCAGCATATTCCAGCAGAGCAATTGCAATCAGCGATGGCGATGTTCCAATCGCTTATGGCGATATTCATGGTGCTTGGTCCGTCACTTGGTGTCATATCGTACCAAAAGTTCGGCATCGAAGTTTCCATTGGAGTAATGGGTGTAGCGTTCTTGCTCTCCGCTGTCGTTTTGTTCAGAATTCCGCGTGATCGTGAAGTGGAGAAAACAGACGCTGCATTGGAGAGGCATTTCTGGAAAGAGTTCAAGGATGGATTCAAGTATGTATGGCGCAGTCCAGTCTTGAAAGCCCTTGGAGGTACGTTTGCATTAGCGGGCACGGCGGTAGGAATTGCGCAGACGCTTGGCTTGTTCATCGTGCTTGAACGTCTGGGTCAGCCTAAGGAGTTTTTGCAATATATTCTGATGGTTAACGGGATAGCGATGCTGGTTGGCGGCGGGGCTGTCATGGTTATAGCCAAAAAAGTAGCTCCGCAAAAGCTGCTCGCAATTGGCCTATTGATGAGCTCGCTTTGTATGATTGGTGTAGGCTTATCAACAAGCATACCGATTACATTAGTGCTGCAATTTATTAGCGGTTTAGGTTTCCCGATGATTCAAATCGGTATTAGCACAATGATTTTGCAATATTCGGAGGAGTCCTATACGGGACGGGTCAATGGCGTGCTTACCCCGATGTTTATGGGAATGATGGTTATTATGACACTTGTTGCCGGACAGCTCAAAACGGTGTTTCCGCTCGTCGGCATTTATTGCGTCGCGGGATCGATTATGTTCTTGGGTATGCTGCTCCTTGTTCCGTTGTTCAAGCATAAACCGCTTGTTGTTCAGTCTAGTTCTTAGTTGGAGAGAAAGTATAGTCATAATGAATAGGGATACAGAGCATGGATGGGGAATAAACCTCAATGCTCTGTATTTTTTTGTTAAAGCAAAAATGTGCGTGCGCAAAATAGATTTCGGAAAACACTAAATCTATTTTCGTTGTTGATCGGTAAGTTGATTGTTAATCTATAAAAGATGATGTGAATTTCAAAGTGTTAAATGTATCTTTAAAACTTGGAGGGAGAGGTCTGTATATGAAGGTGGATCGATTATTGCTCATATTTGGGATTCCACTAGCAGTCATCTTTGGAGGCGGCGGCTTAATTAATACGGACAATCCTGATTACTATATGTATATCGGGTTATTAGGATCGGTTTTCGTTATTGTATCTTTTATTATGAAATATTATAAAAAGAATCAAAAGCAGCAGAATATAATAAAATCAAAAAACATTAACGATAGAAGTGATTAAACCTATATATTGACAGATTCTCCGGTGTGAAGTAACATTTGCTGTAGTTGATATGTAGGATAGCGAAGCACGCTTATTCCCTCGATAGAGGGAGGGGCGTGCTTTTTTGCGTTGCTTCAGCAGTGTTTCTTGGGAGAGTGGCCTGCTGATGGGGGGAAGGAATGTTGTCGAAATACGGGAAACTTTGGAGGGAAAGGGGATAAGAAAAGAAGGGAAAAGAGACGGGCAAGAAGAATGATTATGATGTTGCTGTAAAAAAATGTGTTAAAAATGTTTTTTAGTTCACTGGTGAATTTTTATCATCCTAATAAATGGAGTGGTTAAATATGCGGAAAATAGGACAAATCATGCTCGCAATTACGTTATTGGTGACGATTCTTATAAATACGAAGATAGCTGCGGCAGCAGTTGCCTTTACAGATACAAAAACGCATTGGGCAAAGGATGAAATTGCGACGGCTGTTAATCAAGGATGGATTAATGGTTATGATGCAATAACATTTAAGCCAAATGCGAACATGACGCGCGCAGAATTTTTGAAATCGATTGTGGCGGCGATGAAGGTGAAAGTGGAAGATACAGATACGCCTTTTGTTGATGATACGGGTTGGTTCCGCTCGTACATTGCAACAGGATTGAAGCAATCCATTATTAAGGTTGGGGACTATCCAGAAAATACATTTGAACCAAATCGTATGATTACGCGAGAAGAGATCGCGCGTATGACGATCCGTGCGCTAGGTAAAGATGCCGAAGGCGTAAAGTCGGGTTATTTGGCTGTGGCAAAGAAACTGGAAATTATGAAGGGTTATCCCGATGGTTCGATGGGCGGGGAGAAGAATGCAACTCGTGCTGAGGCAGTGGTGATGATTCTGAATACGTTGATGGCGAAGAATCCTCCAGCGCCAGTTACGTCATATCCCAAGACAAAAGAACAACTTAATACAATGATTAAGTCATTATCAGGTTTTAAAGGGAATACGACTTTTGGTCATAATGGAATTGTATTGATTAACTCAAAAGGATCAGATGAGTATTTTGATAATACACTAGCCATTGAATACGTAAGTGAATTAAAAAAAACATCAATTATTATTTCAGAATCTACGTCTGAAAACCAAAGCATTGTTAAAGAATTATTAAAATATTATTATCCAAAATCTTTTGAAAAGGCCTATGCGAGCTATATCAAAGTTAATGGTTTAGAATCTACTAATTCAAATAGTGTGTTCGAGTCTAAATACGATAATCGCACTTTTAAAGTTTATAAGGGGAATGATAACAAAACAGTAATGATCCGGATTGGAGAATGATGTACTTGTACAAGAAACTACGAAAAAATATAATATTGACTTTGATAATTTTACTATTAGTAACGTCTTTCCCATTTAATGTTGAAGCAGCAGGTAGCCAAGATTGCCCTCTACCATCATCTTATGATTCAGAGGCGTTAATTCTAATTGAGCAGAACAACCTTCCTACTTCTATAGAATCTGGAAAGGGAAAAAAAGCATTAAACGGAAACTTTCTTTCAAATAAGTGCGGTATGGGTGGGAAGTTGGTTGTATACGGATCTCCCCTTCACATCTCTACAGCAGAGGGAAATACGTTTGATCAAGGACAATGGCGTTACCTTGGTTGGGATATTAACGGAAATCTTTATCGTAACTGGTTATTTCGTAGTGATTCAAGAGCTACCTTAAATGTAGCTAAAAATTGGGTGAAAACACCTTGGAATACATCAGTAGGAGAAAGTAAGCAAATTACCCCAACTCCATTATTAACATCCCATCCTGATGCGAAAAAATGGTTGGAGGCTATTGTAGACCCATATAAAGAATCTCCGACATTTGTTCAGAGTTATAATAAACGAACAAATAAAGGATGGACGGGAGATACGCTTAAAGACTATGTGATTATCCAGCAAGTACCAACAGACTACACTCCTGGGATTGTTCAAATGTGGAATATTTGGCAACCTGACGGATCTTGGTGGTACGAGATGTTTTATATACCACCATTAAACAAGTTAGAGGTTAAGAAACAGCCTGACCTCATTATCAGTGAGTTGATTAGTCCAACTGACGCGTGGGTAGGCGATTCGGTACCAATAAAGATTACAACAAAAAATCAAGGTAAAGAAACTAGCGGCGCTTTTACGGTAGGTATTGTTGGCACAACAATTAAATCAGAACTCATTTCAAACATACCTCCCGGACAAATCAAAACAGTGACCGTCAATGTATCCTCAGCATCAAGCGGAATTAAGAGCTTCACAGCGAAGACTGATTTTGGTGAAGCCGTCATCGAATCAAACGAAAATAACAACACCAAAGATTTTAAAATTGCATTCAACAAAAAGAACGAACCCACTACTCCAATAGCTATCATCTCTCATAAAGAGGGAGACCATCGAACAACCCCCGAAATAACCATGAAGCCGGCAACAGAGCCGATGCTTGATGACAAACTCTCCTATTCACCAGGCAAGGAATCAATCACCATTCGAGAATGGAAATATAAAAACCCAACAGGTAAAACGATTGCGACAAAACCAACAGCAAAAGATTTTGCTGCTGAAGGGAAATACATAATTGAGCTGCGTGTCACCAATAGCGCAAAAAAAGTTTCGGAATGGGCGCAGCTGATAATAAACGTGGCAAATAAAGCAACGCCTAACCCAAGCGCAAGCCCTACGCTAACTCCTGAGCCAACACCTACACCTAAACCTGATTTAAAAGCGGATATAGAATTTGATCCCCCTAGTATCATTGCAGGGGAAAAGTCCTCGCTTATAAATCGGTCAAAAGGATTGAACGGCTACACATGGACATTCACGGAAAACTTGAGCGCAGTACTACCAAATAATACAGACTTTGAGTTTTTGTACAAGACGTATTCAAATCCTGGGTTTTATACGGCTGAAATTATCGTAACTGATGAATTTGGTGGATCGCAAAAAGATACTGCATTGCTTCGGGTTGTCGATCCCAAACCAGTAGCTATCGTGTCGGGAATAACACGTGTTATACAAGGAAGACCGTTAGAGCGGCCTTACAATCTTTTAAACTCGTATACACCATTAGAGGATAGAGGCGAAAAAATAGATTTTAGCAAGTCGGAGATGCGCTATAAAAAAGTGGGTGATGCAGCGTATACAAATGGCTGGTTCACCATAACGCCTGCTAATTTAGGCGAATATAGTATTGAAGGAAAGGTTTATGACACGACTGGAAGAGCTAGTGATTGGGATGATTTGATTATGGAGGTTATACCTGATCAACCACCTACAGTCGAAGTGATAGCGCCTGAAGAATCATATCGAGGTAACGGATTTATGCTTTATATCGATGCTGAGAGTCCTGACGGCGATATTCTAAATCATCTTTTTCTCGAAGAGCGATATGACCAAGATGGTGATGGAAACTATGAGGAAGAAGCGTGGAAAGCCTTATATGATGGAGTTTTTAAAACAACACATTCGCTCAATTACTCCAAAGTAGGGAAGAGGCAATATCGTGCTACCGTGACAGAAGACTATGGGTTAAAAGGTAGTTCGGGCATTGCTACTACTGATATTCTGAACTACGCGCCGTCTGCTAACTTCAACGTGTTTGGAACTACCCAGCAGCCAGGACAGGGAGAAGACAGCGGCCCACCAGTTACGAACTACTCAACACAATCGATTTTCCGTTCTTGGACGGCTAAGACGCCATACAAAGGTGGAAATGCCCAAAAAGCGGCATGGAAAGCGGATGCTACTACACTATCGACAAAAAATGGAGTATACGCAAACTTTTCTGTTGGATACCCGAACTCAGGAAATGGAGCGAACTCACGAACCAAATATCAGCTTGCTGCAGATATTGTTGCTAAACCCACTTGGAGTGTGCCAGTTACAGAAATATTATTCAACAAGGTTTTCGGTGGAAACCGACTATATTCTTATAATCAAAATTATAGCTTGCCTAACTATCCCTATACATTTTATGAACGAAATTCAATTACAGGTGAGCTTTTGAGGACGGTTAATTTTGATACCCCAGGTGGCTTCACGCTTATGGAAATTGGCGGAGATGAAACATTTTACTTTAAAGATAGTAGACAAAATGCAGCCAACCCGTATTTAGCGGTCATTGCGAGGTACGATAAAAATGGTGTATATCTTGATTCAATTAATTTGCAATCTAGTTTAACATCACCTAGCGGACTAGGCAGCGGAATTGGACCGGCTCTCGTGCAAATATCAAATGATGGCGAATATATGTATGTGGCTAGTAAATTCTCGTATGATGTGCCAGAACAATATAATTATAATTACAATAATCAATTGCGAATTTTCAAATACTCCTTAAAAACGAAAAGCTTAGTGTGGGAAGCGCCAGGAGAGAACTTGGATCGTGGATTTATTACAAACATCAACTTGACCGAAGATGATAACGGAGATGCGTACTTTACGTATAACTTTGAAGATCGCTATTCTTCTGGATTAGGAGGAGTGAGAGGTCTCGTTGTACAAGTGAAAAAAAATGGTGTAGCTCGTACCGTTACTGTAGGGGGTGCAATTGGACTATCTGCGGC
>NZ_JBFTPZ010000063.1:0-36018 GCF_056398745.1 Paenibacillus sp. 01T424
AGACCAAGCGCGCATGGACAGGCTGCTAATAAAACAGCAATGCCGCATATGAATGCTCGGCTCCAATTCCCCGGCTCAAGAAATAATCCCCACATGAAAATCGTTGCAACGGCGAAGAGAAGCATAACAGGAACAAACCAGCTTGCAGCCGCATCTACATTTCGCTGAATGGCTGATTTCGACCGTTGTGCTTGACGAACAAGCTCCTGTATGCGGTTAAGCATCGTATCATGGCCTGCCGCCTTCGTACGAATGCGAAGCTGCGAGCTTTCATTCCAAGTTCCCGCCCACACTTGATCTCCTTCCCGCTTTGCAATCGGCAGACTCTCGCCTGTTAGCAATGATTCGTTGGTTGCGGAGTGACCGCCGCATACAATGCCATCGACCGGAATCGTTTCTCCAGCCTGTACGATGACAATATCGCCCGCTCTAACAAATTCGGTCTGAATATGTATCACTTCACCTGCCCGTTCAACCGCCGCCGTCTGACTTTGCAGTTTGCCGAAGCCGTCTGATCCGCGCTGCGCCCGCAGCGAGGCGGAAACTTCAATGTATTTACCCAGCAGGACAGCTGTGATTACAACAGCAGAAGTTTCAAAATACAATGGCGGTGCATGAGCAGCCACCTCTGAGATCGGCCGAAACAAGCCGTTCTGAAATACGACATAATGGCTGTACAGATAGGCGGCTGTCGTTCCAATAACAACAAGCACATCCATATTGGCGCTTCGCTCGCGTACCGCATGATATGCGCCGAAATAAAAAGGCAAGCCTATAGCGAATTGAATAATCGTGGCAAGTATGAGCTGCAGCCATGGAATAGTGAGCCAAGCAGGCAAATAATCAAGCATCGGCCTTAAAAACGGCAGATGCTGCATCATTCCAGTTAATAACGGTACCGTAAGTACCGCTGAAGCTATGAGTCGCAGCTTCAATATACGATGCTCCTTGTGCAAGCCTTCTTTAGCTGTCTCATTAAGCATCGCTTCAAAACCTAATTGCTTGACACGCTCAGCAATTTGTTTCGCTCCGAGCCGCTCAGGCTTAAACTGCACCCAAGCGGTTCGAAGCGGAAAGCTGACGGCAGCCATTTGAACACCATCCATTTTGCTGACTGCTTTCTCTATTCTTGCCGCACAAGCTGAGCAGCTCATGCCCTGAACCGCAAAATCTATCGTAAGGTCGCTATCCTCTACCTGATTATCATGTACCTGCTCCATTTGCAGCACCCGCCCTTCGTTCATCGCTGTTAATGCCTGTACCTCTGCGTTAAACTATATGACGGGCAAGCCAATTGCATGATTGGAACATCTGTTTACATTCTATTTGGCGCAGGAAGTCCCAGTATGTGAAGTGCATCCTGCATCGTTTGCTTATAACGCTCGGTGAGCCAAATACGCAAGCTTTTCGCTGAGCCTTCAACCTTCAAAATAGGACATGTTGCGTAGAAATGGTTAAACAATGYGGAAAGCTCATATACATACGTACAAAGCTGATTAGGAGACAGCTCCAAAGCGGCAGCTTCTAGCGTTTCTGGCCAATAAGCTAAATGTCTCAGCAATGAATGCTCTTGATTCTCAAGATCGCTAATCTCAGCTAGAGCTTGTGGGTTAAACTCAGTGTCGCCTGCTCTCTTCAAAATACTGCTGGAGCGAGCACACGTATACATCAGATAAACACCTGTATTGCCGGATATTTCGGTTGCTTGATCAAGATCAAACACAACCTCTGTTTGCAAATGAAAACGAAGCAAGTAATAACGAATCGATGCTGCTGCTATTGTACGGCTTGCCAAGCCGCCTTTACGGGATCTTTTTGCGTCTATGATTTGTTCCATTCTTACTAAGAAATCCGCTATTTTTATGCCGATTCCTTGCCTGCCTGACATCGCATACGCATGCTTGCCGTCTGACGTATCGATACCTAAACCATTTGCGGTATTAGGGCTTAATGCAACAACACCATAACTGACATGCTTTAACTGCTCTGCTTGCTCCTGAAAACCCAAAGCGAGCAATGCTTGTTTAACCATAGCCTGCGGATACTCTTGGCGCTGATCAATTACATTTATGACCATATCCGCATGACCGATTTTTTTCCTTACACCACTCGTATGCGTTGACCACAGACCATCAGAAAACTTCTGGTAACGGAAATCGTTATCGAGCAATCCAAACTTCCACAGATGGTAAGCAATATCCTTGGCCGTATAAGTCAAAATTCCGTTTGAGCGAACGAGCACTTTATCTGCGTGGAAATCCGATTGTTCCTCTTGTTCTCCGTTTTCATCAGAATGCTTCAGCACATAACAGCCCTTCAGCTTCCCTTCTGTTTCCTTGCGGAATATTCCCGTTGACTGCAGCAGTTCAAACGCGCGAGCCCAGAAGCCTTCACGCACAATATTGCTTTCCCACACCAGAACATCATACGTGATGCCAAACTGCTTCATTTCCTCGACATGCTCGCGTACAATTCTTTCTGCTACCAACAAGCCCATCCATGCTACATTCGAATGCCCTTCTTCCAGCTCTGCAAGAACCTTGGTACGTTGTTCAAGCAATTCTGGCTGCTCTTTATAAGCTCGATTAATGCTTGAATACGTATCCCAGCAAAAATCCCCAAAACGCTCGTAAGGCAGCACCGACTTTGTCTGAAGAATGCCTACCACCGTATCCGCTAATTGGTTGCCTAGATCATCAATGTAGTTGTGCACCTCAACCTGATGACCCGTCCTTCTGAGCATTCGCGCAATCGTATCGCCTACGCAGGAATTACGCAAATGACCAATATGCGCTGATTTATTTGGATTGATAGATGTATGCTCAACAAGCACTTTTTTGTTAACTGTCGTTTTCTGCGAAGATAGCTGATCTGCATTGACTGCCCACCAAGACCAATTCACATAAAAGTTAAGAAACCCGGGTGAAGCAATTTCAATCTTTTTTATGGATGAGGAAAGACTTGGATGCTTGATTAACTTTTGTTTGAAGTCGTCTGCAATCAATGAAGGTGCACGTTTTAAAAGCCTAGCAAGCTGCATCGCAATATTGCTGCTATAATCGCCATGCGCTAAGTTAACGGGATGCTCGACCGCAATTTTGAGATTTTCAGGTCGCTCTGTACGTCCCTCTTCCAGCATGCCTTGCGTTATTTCTTCAATTGCTCCAATAATCAGCTTATGAATCATTGTAATTCCTCCTATTATCAAAATAAAAAAGGCCCCCGTCTCTAAAATAAGAGACGAGAGCCATAAAGATCCCGTGGTACCACTCTAAGTGCCAAGCCTAATAAGCAGCTTGACCCCTCGTTTTCGTAACGGTCAATGACCGGATTTGCCTACTAAGTAACTTCGTTCGTTTCGGCAAACCATTTCATGGGCCCGCTTCATCTAAGACATCCGTACCGGCTTCCACTAACCCGGCTCGCTGCAACTATCGGTCCTAGACTACTGTCCCAATCGCTAATGTTGTTATTTCTAACTCATATGCTTAGAAGTATTTATACAGGAAGTGTATCGCGGTGTCAAGCTTCGCTGCATTTTTCGAACTATAACTTCCATTTGTTCAACGGTTCATCATCCCACACTTGCACTTCGATGTATCTTTCTGGTCCTCTCTCTCCTTTGGCATTCCATTCTTGAGGCAATCCAAATTCTCTTACTACTTCAAAGATCTCATTCAAAGTATAGACCTGACCTCGATAAGGCTTTCCGTCTTGGAACCTCATCGTCGGAAACAAATCTCCATAAGTAAAACTAATCGTATTTGACTCGAAATTCGACATTGGAACTTGCAGTACTTTACCTGCTGGATACCATTCTAAGAGCCATGGACATTCCCCGAGAGTCATATAATGGGGAAACTTCCGAATGGGCATGCCGCCTTTATCTATAAATAAATCTCTTGCTTTTAATTCGAGACTCCGTCGAATTTTCAAATAATCCGTGGACCGTTTGCTAGCGAAGCCTTTATTTTGAACTATGATTTCGTTTAAAACACGATCTGCTTCCTCTGGATTTAAGTCTGATAAATTGCGGAATGGACCAGTCGATTCATCATAGTAGTGATACAAGAATTCAAGCATGCCTATATTCCCCCAATCCATAAAAAGTATAATACTACTTATGGTTGCTTTTCAATATGGAAAATAGTAGAATCTATTATAGAACGTATGTTCTCATTGATAACAAAGGAGTTGCACCTTATGTTTAAGAAACTAGAATGCGTTTGCATTCACACGATCGAAATTGAGAAATCTCTTGCCTTTTACACTGCAATGGGTCTAACTGAAAGCTGGAAAATAGAACGAGCATTAGAGGATGGGTTTGTTTGGAAAATCATCGGTCTAAAATTTCCAATGAAGGACAGCTCTGAACTTGTTCTTAGCAATCATCCTGACAATAAATTTACTGAAGTTGAAATTCTTGTTGAAGATGTCCGTGAAGCACACAACGAGTTAAGCAAAAATGAAGAAATTCAATGGATTAGAACACCCTTTGCTACGGAGTCTGGGCATGTCGCTGTATTCGAAGCCCCTGATGGCAATGTATTTGTACTAGTTGGAAAATAAACCAAGAGCCGTTAAGAAGAATTGTATATGGGCCAGCCCCAGAACGGGGCCAGCACTCATATCCCAACAAACATCTTATCGGCTCTTTTTTAACTCATTTGTATTTGAAATACATAGAAGTTATTTCGTAGATTTTTGCAGCAACTGATATAAAATGACAGCTGCTTGTGCACGGCTTGCCGTTTGATTTGGTGCGAAGCTGCCGTTGCCCATGCCATTAATTGTACCTGCTGCTTGCAGCATGGCTACAGCCTCTTTGGCATATTCAGCTATTGCTGCTGCATCGTTGAACTGGGCTTTATCGTTCACTTGTTCTAACGGAATGCCCGCTTTCTGCAACGCTCTGTATGCCATTGCTGCCATATCCTGACGGCTTATTTTGTTATTAATGCCGAATGTCCCATCTGACAACCCAGTAACAATGCCTAATTGCTGAGCTGAAGCAACTGAATTATAATACCAAGCGCCTTCCTTCACATCATGGAATGTGCTGATCGCTCCTGCTTGCTTCAGGTTTAGCGTTTGAATAAGCATATGGATAAACTCTGCTCTCGTCACTGAACGATTAGGCTCAAAAGCTTGTGAAGATGCAACCGTAACGATGCCACGAGCTGCAAGCCCGATAATACTGTCTTTCGCCCATGTAACAGAAGTTATATCTTTAAAGCTTACATCGATTGAAACAGCAGCATATTTACTAAAATGAGTCGTAATAAACTTGGCTATACCTGTAACAGCATCGTATCTGCTATTCGCAAGCACTTCAAGCTTCCCATCCTCAGAAATATACAATATGACGATTTGATTTGCATTTTCGCCATTCTTCAACTCGTAAGGCACAGATACATCTACAGACAGACCATTTCCAAACTGGCTTATCATCTTGCCGCCAATGATTAAGCTGAAATCATAAACCGCATTCGTTCCAATCTGTTCACGAACCTCGCTAGACATTGTCTCGGCTGCGATTTTATTAACAATGAGTTCAATATTTCCTGTCGATTCAGTGGCTTCGAATAATGAAATCGGCAATTGAACAGTAGCAAGGCCAGCGTTGAATTCGATGGTTTTAATACCTGCCGTTTTCGCAGCTTGAACTTGCTCAACAGAAATATTGAAAGCGACCTGCTTCGCCTTATCCACAGCTTTAGCCTGGAATTTCAACAAACCGGCTTTAGCATCTGCAATAGCAACTTTCACATCGGCAGCACTGATAGATGCCTTAGCATTGCCGTTCGCATCTATAGTAACATTAATTTCCCCTGGTTTATTAGCAGGAATGCTGCCTGTGTTGCCGTTGCCGCCAGGATTAGGGTCTCCGCCGCCATTAGGCTTGCCAGCTAATACAAGCACACCGAATCGTGAGGTGTTCTCATAAGACTTTCCTGTTGGATCGTTCCACATCCATACGCTATCTCTTTTACCCGTGCCGTTATCGTCATTGTTGACCTGAAGATCAAAACCAATGATCGTCTCGTTGCTTGGAGTGATCAAATCCAAGTTGATTGCAGCCTCTACAATGTAACCCGTAGCAATATTATCAGTCCCATAAACTGTCTTCGTCACCGAAGTGTAGTTGTCATGAGAGGCATGACCGCCTACCGTATGCAGATTTTTGTAATTAATTCGATATTGACCATCATCACCCTCATAAGCGCTAGTTTTTCCATTGTTTTGGTCTACGAAAACTTCAATGGAATCATGTTCCCATGGGTTTGGACTCGCATCCGACAATTTTTTGTCGGTTACCAAAGCATAAACATAAAGATGCTTATCGTCCCACATCGTATAAAATTCAGCTTTAGATCCTTCGCCGCCTTCTACTTTAACTTGGGTAGCAAGCTTGCTGGCGCTCGCCCACATTGCATCCATTTCACCGTCGAGAATAGGCGTGCCGTATTTTGCAGTTGATACTTTTGTTCCTGAGATAAGCGTCAACTCGCCATAACCGCTGCTATTCTGATCTTGATTGTTTCCAAGATCGCTCCACGAAATGATACTGCCATTCTTGCCATGCTCAGTACCGTCATCTGAACCAGAATCTGTGACGCGAATATCAAAAGATACTTTGCTGTCCACTGCGCTTCCGCTTAACGGAATAGCAGCAGTAATTGTATAACCTTTATTCGTTTCTACAGCGTTAGCTACCCCTCTTTCAACCTGTACCTTTTTAATTTCATTTCCGCTCTTCACGAACAAATCGACCTTATCACCAGCAAATTTCGATGGATCAGTCACGATTGCCTTTACATAGATATTATTTTCATCCCACAGCACTTTCATAGCAGCATCTAATACGCCGCTCTTCTCCAATGAAATAGCTGGAATTGTACTCCAGAAAATATCATTGATGTTGCTTGGGTTTGGACTTCCATTTGCAGCATTTGCAGTTTTCTTCACCGCTACCAGCTTCGTTGGATCAACCATTCCCCAATAAGCAGGTTTCGCTTGGAAGTTTTTATCGAAAGCAAATGGCGCGTCTTGACGAGTGACCGGACGATTGTGGAGCCATGTATGGTCGTCAGCGATTCCCCAGAAGGTAACATTACTTATCCAGCCTTCCGGATTTTCAGCTGTCCTGCCCATATCATCCAATTTCTCAATTCTTCGAACAACTCTTTAAAACGGTAACCTTGTTTGGCAAGCAAATCTTGAGGCACTTCTTGATAGGCATCCGTGTTGTTCGAATAAACCGAGACATCAAATTCAGTTAATTGGTTGTCGAAGCCGGCCTCACCGAACATCTTAATTGAATTCGAAATTTGCTGAATTGACGGTCCGCTAATGTTAATATGAGTTTGGTGGCCAACCGAATCAATAGGCACACCTTCTGCTTTTAATCTCTTTACAAGGGTTAATAAAAAGTTTGCTTTTTGCGGATTATTTGTTCCGTAATCATTAATAACTAGCTTGGAATCCTTAGCCTTTGCATATTTTATCGGGTCCTGCGCATACAACTCATCGAGCAATCTACGCGTTTCAGTAAAGGCAACTTTAATGAAATCTTCGCCTGTTAATTGATACCATAAACTATTACGCATACCATTCGGCCTGCCCTCATCAATGACCTCATTCACGACATCCCAATCCGTCGCGACGTCTGCATATCTTGGTACCACTGCGCTTAAGTAATCTTTTAGCCGACTGAGAACAAGCGCTTTGTTTTCTGGAGTTGGACTCAATACGGTGCCATTATCATCGTTAAACATCCAGTTTGCTGCTTGTTCATGCCACACAAGCGTGTGGAATCGCATGTTTACTTTGTTGTCTCTTGCGTATTTGGCAAGCCTATCCGCACTCTCGAAATTGTAAGTTCCCTTTGTTGAATTAATTGAACCAGGCTTCATTGCATTCTCAGCAACGACTGAACTGAAATGCATATCTAGAAGTTCTCTGCTTTTCCCTTCAAGCTGAATCGGCTCTAGCGCTGCCCCTACTTTGAAATAATTTTGATAAACATCCTTCAGCTTCGCTAGATCTGTCTGAACAGGTAGGGATGTCTTAGGCGGCGGTTCCGTCATTAAGACATTAATATCGTCGATATAATAAGCGTCACTTACACCCGAACTTTCAACATAGAAGCTTAAATCTGTTAAATTCGAATTGAAACTAAATGTCCCCTTAAGCTGTACCCAATCTGTCGAAGTTACTGCTGCTGAGGCAATGCTTACCCAGCTATATGAACCACTTGCATCCAGTTCAGCCGATAACTTTATCGTTCTGGAAGCGGAAGGCGTTTCAGTAAGCTTGACGAAAGCTGTAACCTCATATTTTGCATTTCTGGTCATTTTGTCGAATACACTAACGGCCGGCCCGTTCCAGTCCAACGAACGGCCTGTCGTTTTCAAGCTGTATTGGCCTGACTTTTGCTGTTCTTGTGATACCGCTACGGCTACGCCCTCTCCCCTTGGTTTCCAGCCTTCTACTGTACCGCCATCAAAGTTATAGCCGAATTCCAATGGCCCAATCGGAGTACCTCCACCACTACCAGGGTTTTCAGTTGGTGTATGATCTACGATCAAGAGATCATCAATAAACACGTCAGCAGTCGACGAAACTGTCTCCAAATACATCGTCATAGCTTTTGAGCCAGTAGGTCTCGTATACGATGTTTTCGAGAAGGTTGTCCAGCTTTGATCATCAATGTTTTGGTTGCCCACGATCCAATCAAAGTTATTCGTTTGATCGGTCATTCTCATCGTAACATGCGCTTGATCTGTACCTGCTCCTAGCTTTACTTTAAACGAAATATCGTAACTATGTCCCTCTTGAAGCAAAGCATTGAGCTCAATGCTCGGGCTGCAGCTAACACTCCCCCGCCCAGATAACTTCAAAGCTTTTGATCCCGTTGCGGCCTGCTCTGAAGAAACGGCTGCCTGCGGAGTGCCTCCGCTGCAATTAAACGGCTGCCAGCTGCCAGCATTTCCATCCTCAAACCCATTTTGAAGCACTGTTGTAGATGCTGCTTGAGCTGTGTTCCCGAATCTTCCTATCGGCGTCAGCATACCGAAGAGCAAAATGAACGCCAATAGCATACTTAACTTCCTTCGCATTTCCATCCCCCTTATCTTAATACGAATTGATAACGCTTACACAAAAATCTTATCAAAGCAGAAAGGAATAAAATACCTGAAGAAATATAGATTGTGCTCTAAAAATAATAGTTATATTTATTACTTTAACTAGAGATTTACAGTTTACAAGGGATGAGTTCCACCCAAAGCAGTCGACAATTATCCGCACAAAAAAGACCCTTATCTCACAAATGAGAAAAGGGTTTAACCATTATTATCATTACGTTTAGTTAAAATCGCATAATACGGAACTGCACATTAGAGAGATCAACAAGCTTTACATACACTTTTGTTCATTCTCTGTAACTCCATTATTATCAACGGTTAACTTCGTGCTCCCAGAAAGGGATTCTGTATAACCGCAAGCAACAGTCTCCTTCGTCATTCCCCTGTCATCCGTATATTTCAAGTATACGGCACCTTCACCTGTTAATTTCAATTGCGGTTTTATTCGAACCGTGTCGCCAGCTTTTATTATTTTTGCATAGCTATGCTTTTCAAGGCTTGAAATAATTCCAGTTTCAACCGAAACGATATCATAATCCGATTGATTATTAATCGTCACAGAGAAGCTCTGCAGCATTCCGAAATTGTCAGTATTTGTTCTAAGCCAGTTGAATAAAAAAATGACAAGCAGCAAAGAGAAAACGCCTAATAACATATATCCCATTTTTTTGCTCAATATGGCTCCTCCCTCTCTTCAAGGTATTCATCTGATTATCGATGCGTTTTTCCGAAATATGCATGAAGACTAACTTCTTCCTGATATGTAATAAGACACTCTTCCTATTAAAAAAGTAACATGTCGTTAAAAAATGTTTAAAAAGAAGGGTGTTTTAAAAAGTTAACTTCGGAATCCATACCCAAGCTTTACATCTATTAATTTTCGAGAAAAGAACCTTCGTTTCCACTTTTACAGTTTATTGGAAGGTTCTTTCTACATCCATAAAGTCTACTCACTCACGCCCTTTTGGGGACAGTTTCTAAACTTAGAATTTTGTTCTATAAAATAAAATAGCCTGTGGCCTTTTGTTCCACTAGGAACAAACAGGCACGCAGGCCAAGTACAATGAAATTTATAGTAGTGGCCATTAGGCCATATTAATTGGCTATAGTCTGTTCATTTATTAAATCTATTGCTCGGTTAAAATAATCGGACCATTTTCTGTAATAGCAAGCGTGTGCTCGTATTGCGCAGATAAACCGCCATCGATCGTTCTAGCCGTCCATCCGTCTTCATCGATTTTGCTGTGGTACTTCCCAGTATTAAGCATAGGCTCAATTGTCAAAACCATCCCGGCCTTTAAACGTGTACCTCGATTCGGCGGGCCATAATGAGGCACTTGAGGCTCCTCATGCATTTTCTGACCAATACCGTGACCTATAAAATCTCTTACAACCGAGAAGCCTTGTGCTTCAGCAAAAGCTTGAATCGCATGAGATATGTCGCCGATTCTGTTTCCGACTACAGCCTGCTCTATCCCTTTATACATGGATTCCTTTGTCACATCAAGCAGCTTTTGTGATGTTTCCGATATATTGCCGACTGCATAAGACCAAGCGGAATCTGCTAACCAACCGTCTAGGTTGACTACCATATCAATGGTTACGATATCACCATCGACTAATGCCCGCTCACTTGGAAAACCGTGGCATATTACATCATTAACCGAGGCACATGTTGCAAAAGGGTAACCGTGATATCCTTTTTGTTCAGGAGTTGCTCCATTCTTTTGCAAAAAAGCTTCGACAAATTTATCAATCTCTAATGTCGTTTTGCCTGCTTGAATAAATGTACGCAGCTCTCGGTGGCAAGCAGCTAAAATTTCACCAGCTTTTTTCATCTTTGCTATTTCTTCACTCGTCTTGATAACAATCATTTCAATCACCCAATCCTTTACTTCATGGACAATGATGCCTGAAGTATTTTTCTAAAAAACAATGTGATTCTAAGGATACCTCAAATGGTAAAAAAAATATATCCAAACTGCACAAAAACCGTCAGCATGTTGTCAGTTGCGTGTTCTCATTATATGTGCAAATGTCTCTGAGTGTGTAGAGAAGCATTATAAGGTTTTATCCCTTAGGGAGAGATAGCAGCTTATCACGAAGCTCGATATATGCATGATCCCAGCCCATTTTCGCAAAAAAGCGAAGACCGTCCAGACCTTTAAAGTATCGAGCTCCAATAAGCCGTTCTTTAAAGTTTTCAATTGGTTTGCCTAAATGCTCATAATGAACACGGAATGCTTCACCCAAATCTATACCAGGTACTGCTTCTTCTATCGTCGCTATATCGATCATAAAGTCGCCATAGATGAAACCTGCATCTATAATTCCGGTAATGCTGCTGCCATCAGAAATAATATTCCACTCATGACAATCATTATGAACAAAATGTCTATGTGCTGCGTTATAGCTGCAAAATGCCAACAGCCTCGAATATATCTCTTCAAAAACATCACGCTCTAAACAGGTCGTCTGATACAGCTCATGCCAGTTTTCCCAAAAGGTTCCCTCCTGATTCTCTGCAAAAAACGATGCTACAAATGACTCCCAATCCGCATATTGACCATTTTTTCCGTCGATGACCGGGCCATATCCTGTTGTTTGTCCTAAATGAACCTGATTCATCTTGGAGATGACATGAACCAAATCCGGCACAACGGCCATTTTTTGCTCAGCCTGCAAATCCGCCAGTACGATTCCAAGCTTTCGCTCAGAAATACAATAGGAGAAATGCCGCTCTTCACCGATACCGCAAACTTTCGGATAAGGCAACTCTTGTGAAGAAAGCAGATTTGAAATCGTCTCTTCCTGCAGAAATGATTCTTTGGATGAATTGAAGCGTATTACATATGGTTCATTTGCCCATTCGAAGAAAAAAACGCTGCTGAAATTACCGCCTTCATTAGCCATAATATGGCTTACTTCGCTTCCAAAGTGACACTGCAGCACCGTATTCACTTCTTGAATCGATAAGCTCGGTTTCGTGTGCGACATAATCAAGCCCCCCTATAATTCGGATTAAATATAGCTTGATTTCGTTAAACGCAGCAAGAGAAACAATAGATATATTCATTTGATACTTTTACCTCAGGTGATCTATTCCTGCATTCGAATATGCAAATAAAAAAAGCCCGCAATGGGCTTTTTTAGAAACCTATTATTCTATTATTCTCCAGTAGCTACTTCGCCTTGCCATTGAAGCATGCCGCCAGCTACGTTTACTACTTTATAACCTTGAGATTCGAGGTAATCACAAGCTTTCCCGCTGCGACCGCCGCTGCGGCAAATAATAAGGATCTCTTCTTCCCCTTGCTGAAACTCATCAATCCGCTCTTGGAGCGACGATAGCGGGATGCTGCGCGCTTCTTTAATATGGCCTTCTTGCCACTCCTCTGTTTCACGAACATCAACTAGATTTAAGGTTTTACCTTCCTTCAACTGGCTCTCTAACTCGGCTGTCGTAATCTCTGAGTACATGTTACCCATCCCTTCAAGCGTTGCATTTAAATTTTCATTTACAAGCATTGTAACGCTACGGCCAGCTCATGTCTATCTTGATTAACCCACTTAATTATTAATAGCATTAATTAATTGGAACATACTCGCCGCTCCATTCATATTGGTAGTCATTACTTATCCGTATGTACCCTAGTATAAAGCGTTGTCTTTCCCTGTAAAAAACATCTGAGTAGTTCTGATTGTCTCGATTACCCTCAGCTACGAGTAACTGAGTATCCTCGCAACTCAAAATGATGCCAATATGATCATGAGGCTCATCAGATAGCAGCTTATCGTAAATGACAATATCGCCTCGCTGAGGTGTAAATCCTTCCTGCCCATCCTTATAAAAAAATCCGATTTCAGGCAGTTGTGCCCATTCCAGCCAAGCAGCTACACCCGCAAAACGACAAACACCATTCGGGTAACGAATGGGGAGACGAAATCCTGCCAATTTGCAGCAATAATAAACAAATGCAGCGCACCAGCTATTTTTCAACACTTTATGGATATCAGAGTCCGGCCAATATCGGCATATTTCTCTATACCGTTCATCGCCAGGAACGCCAATAATATCTTTAGCCGCAAGCGACTCTGCGATGTCAGCAAGCAGCTCGCGCGTAGTTGAACGCTCATCCGTCCCGCCAGTATCACAGTTTATTAACGCTCCTACAAACTTGGCAGGAATCATAAGTTCATTTAATACCTTTTCAAGTCTACTTTTACCGTCCTGATCAAAACAATGATTTGGCTGGTGAAGATACAATTGCAATAAATAGGCGTCCTTTAAAATTTCTTCATAAGGCCATTGGCTTCTGCTTCTGTCTTCATAATAAAAGATCGCTCTAAGAATTGTATTTTGCTCTTCCTTCGTAAACAGATCCAAATCCCGAATAAAAGGTCGTACGGATTCTGCGCTGTTAAGACCAGAAAACTCACTAATACCGGTTTTGTAATCATAATATCGGTGAAGCAATGCTGCGATTGAAGCGAGCTCAGCATCCTGTCCTCTTTTCATTGCCAACATGGAGGCCAAGCTAGCAACGCCGAATAAATGAATAGACGCTTCTTGTTTTTTCACCTCATTATTGATCGATGAAATCAATTCTTGGACAAAAAAACGAATGCTTTCCATTCGATGTTCTTTTTTTATCATGTTCAAATGGGCACCTCCTCCGCATTAATAGTAGTATACTAACGCTTCTTTCTGTTTTTAGCTGCAAGTAGACGATTGATCGTGGCTCCGTTATCTGCTTTACCTTGCATATTAGCTCGACTCGAATCTAGTTCTCTTGCAACACTGGGATCATTTTCTTGCGTGCGCTCCACCTCTCTGGTTGGCACTTGTACGCTCGTGTTCCTTGCAATAGAAACATTCACTTTTTCCTCATCGTCTCGTTTGCCCGAAGCATCTCCCGATTGACCTTTTTCTTCACGATATCGTGGATGGTTATCTCCGCTATAAAAACGGACTGCTTCTGACTTTCTTTCCTTTAAGCGACTCACAGAGCTTGACGAATGGCCACTTAAGGCTCTTTCGTTATCTCGCTGGATTGATAACTTCGTTTTTCTAGTTTGGATAAGCAGCTGAAACCTACGTTTCCATGAAATAGACAATCTGCGAATGGCGATATCGAGCAGCCATAGCAGCAGTGCTGCCACGAGAAGGCCATGTGTCCAGTTATAAACTTGCCGTGTAAGAACAGGTTCAAATTGGAAGGCTTGCTTTGGGTCTGTTGGATCTAACATTCTTCCACTAGTTGTGGCGGCCACCTGTTCAAGCAGCTTTAAACCATCCTGATTTGCGATTCGATATTCTGGCGAATAAGGGATCACAAATCCTGCCGTATTCCCATTTTGAATAGACGAATGACTATCCCCTTGACCAATTTGCACCAAATAAACACCGGGTTCAGTAACTGCTAGCTTCGTTTCAAATTCACCAGGTGCCACTGGCATTAACCGCTTCCGTTCGCTTTCTCCCTCTTGATTCAGAATACCTGCAGAAAGCTTGCTGTCAGCCCCTGCTCCCTCTGCCTGTGAATGAACGGTTAACTTTGCTTCATTACCATCTACTTGTGCAGTAATGGAATAAGGAGCATGCTCAAACTGTGGAAACGTCCATTTTACCCAATCAACGAAAACTTTAGGAAGCTCTGCCCATTGCACCCATTGGCTTGACCATTTTCCGCTTAAATCACTAGTCCATGCAACCGTCCTTCCAGAACCATAAGACCAGCGTGCGAGGAGTGGATCGCCTTCAGGTGTCCATAATGCAATCTCAGCTGTTTCTTTCGGCGTAGTTGCTATATAGGCATGGATTGCAGGCAATCCATTGCGCCAAAGGGAAGACCACTCTCCTGCTTGACCGATACTTGGGGTGAAGGTTTGCTCCACGACGTACGTTCTAGACATCATCACGGTCTCTCGGCTAAAAATAGCGGGAAGCGTGCTTTCGTCTTTCGTAAAGTAATACCGTCCTTTGGCATTTTTGGCCAGCTGCTCAAGCAGATTTTGATCAGCGCCTTCTCCTACAGCAACTGTCGACAACGTCATATTTTTCTCATTCATTGCATCTGTAATCGTATTGTAGTTGGCATTCGTTGAAGATTGACCATCCGTCARCAAAATCATGTGCTTGCGCTGTGCGTCAAGCTTATATAAACCTTCATAACCTTCATTCAGCGCTGAAAATATTTCGGTGCCTCCTTCAGGCTGAATGCTTTGGATTTGATCAAGGACAGCTTGGCGATCTGTAAGCTTCGTCGGCTTTACAACCCACCAAGGCGAAGAATCAAACGCAACTACTCCTACTGTATCTGTATCTCGCAGCAGCTCAATCGTTCGCATGGCAGCTTCTTTCGCAAGGTCAAGCTTGCCATCCGACATGCTTCCAGATCGATCAATGACGAGTACAAGTCCTAGCGATGGAATTTGTTTTCTTCCTTGCAAGTCCATATATACGGGTAACGCACGCTCAACTGGCGTTTTGAAATAACCGCCAAGCCCAAAGCTTTCGTCACCTCCGACCATCATCAAGCCTACCCCATAATCGCTAACGGCTTTTGCAATCCATTCCATAGGCTTCTCAGCTATACGCGCAGCGGATACATTATTCATAATAATGCTGTCATATGCTGCATATTGTGCTAGCTCGACCGACAATTGCTCTGGCATGATCGTCTCGTAACGGATGATGGAAGCTTGCAGTGCAGCTTCTATGTTAGCTGAGGAATCAGGGACGCCTTCCACAATTAATACATTTGGTGGACCACTTACCCGGCTAAAGGCATGTGCTGTATTATTTGCCGGCTGTTCATCGCCTGCCGTAAATATTTCAGCTCTAAAACGGTGAAAGCCCGGGTCCAGCGCAACGCTTTGCAGCGAATAACGATTTTCGCCTCTTTCAAGCTGGATATCCGAAACTGAGAGCTCAGTATCATCTGCATATAGTCGAAGCTGCGCCTGACCCGCAATTGTACTGTTAATGGCAATCTCAAAGGTAAAAGTCTCCCCTTGCTTAAGAGCTGCCGGTACATTCAGTTCTTCAATCGAGGTATCCGTTACAACCGAAGTGTTGATATGGACAACATCAACGGAAATACCTGCATTTTTGAGCATACGTGCTTGTCGAAGTACATCACCTGTATTTTCTGCACCATCAGAGAGCAGAACAATACGTCCTCCGCCTTCTTTTTGCAGCATAGCTCCTGCTAACTGAAGCCCTTGTGACAGATCGGTATAGTTCCGATTGACATTCGCTTGGAAATTAAACTCGGTATCCCCTGCTAAGTCCTTATTCGTAACCGTCCGTTCAACTGCCGCATTCAACCCCGAAGAAATGATTCCTCCCCGATCAGCTTCTTCTTTAGCAGTCCACGCCTCATTTATCCACTGGCCTATACGTTTGTCGGCTCGCATGCTCTCTGACCTGTCAGCGACAAATACGAGGCTGCGCTGCTCTCGCTCAATAAACGGCTGGACTTGAGCTGCAATTGCAATCAGGAGTAACAGTATAATCGATCGTGTGGCAATAGACATTATTTTTCTGCGGCCGCGAAGTCGAAGGGTCATTTTGAACATCCAAACGATATATAAAAGCCAAGGAAGCAGCAATAGAAACGCGAGCGGGAACTCAGCCTGAAAGCCCACGGCGATACACCTCCCATTCAGCTGCCATTATGAAGAGCAATAAAATCACAATATACAATTGCAATGATATCTGCTGTTCATCTGTTGAACGATCTATGCCGGGAGCTGGAGTGAGCTCAGAGGTTGCGTTCGGCAAAAACACCTCTGCATCGGCTCCATTTTTCTGAAGCTCCTCATGATCAACCGTGACAGCGAGCATCCGACTGCTTACAGCCATTTGATCTATGTCGCTTTCTACGAGGCGGTATAACCCTGGAATGGAGGGTGCGATATATAATCCAGCTGAATCCAAATCAAGCTCTGCTGACTGACGAAGCAGCGCACGCTCAGCTCGAGAGTCTCCTCCTGTAAGCTCAACCGCTTCCCAAACCGCTTTAACCGTATTCGTATGTAGAGAAATTTCCATTAACTGCTCAGAAATGACAGAACCAAGCTCAAGGCGAGAACCGCCGCTCATCCACTGTGCAGCTTGAAGGATAAGAATCGGAAACTCTGGCCGGAGCGGCAAATCTGTATCTTGAAAATTAAAAGTAAAGCGAAGCTTCGCCTTGCCATTCTCCTTGCCTGCATAAATTGCTGGTATTCCGCCATAGCTAAGTACCGGCTCTCCCCATAAAAGCTCAGATGCATCAGGCTTCTCCAGTCGACCAATATGCGTATCAGCAAATGTGATATAAGTCGTAAGGGGATGCTCCTTCTTCTCTACTCTCGTGTTCGTTGGAATACTTGCTGTTTCATCCGATTGATCGGGATGATCGATCATCCATAGCGGCTTTGATTTAAGCAGCAGGGACCATTCAGAGTCGGCCAGCAGCCGTTCATTCATCCCATCTAAAATAATCCAATCCAGTCTATTAACCTGCTCACCTGTTGGAACGGCGCTGTCTGGACTTATTTTTACCGTTTGGACGCCTGCCAGCTGAAGTGCTTTCTCCAGAAACAAATTTCCTTCCGAAATGAGAAGTGCTTGCCTAGCACTTGGAATTGTCGGAAATTGAAATGCCGTGTTATCAATGACAACAGCATCCATGCGTTGTTCAATTCTGGCCTTGTAATAAAGGGCTGGAGGAAGATCGACGATCTCCACGCTTTCCCACTCGCCTGCTGGAACAATAACGGTTCGATTTGCAGCTAGAATCTGCTTTTTCACGTCACTCTCATCATTTGCAGCGAATACATCAAGGTTTACCGTCTGCTCCCGCTTGCTGTCATTTTTTATCGTAATCATACCCACACTTTTACCGCTATCGTTCGAATCTGCTTTGATGCCAAAATATAAAAGCGATACATTGCTGTCAGAGCTCGCTTGTCCTACGATTACACGCTCAACTTTTGCATGCAGGTTGAGCTTGTTGGCTTCTGCAGCATCTGACCACTGGCCATCTGTAAAAATTACGACCTCTCCATTTGAATCCTCTTGCAACAAAGAATCTGCTAACGAAAGGGCTGCGGTATGATCTGTTTTTCCATAAAAAGGTGTTATCGCTTGCAGTTGTCGTTTCATCTGCTCTTTGTTTCTTTGGCGATTCGTCAACACTTCAGGCTGCGCACCTGTGGCAACAATCGTAATCAATCGAGCATTTGATTGTTTGTCAAGCCAGATCTCTGCTGCTTCTATTGCTGATTCAAGGCTTGTCTTCGCAGTAAGATTGTTGTCTCCTGTTTTTGCCGACATGCTTGCAGAACGATCAATGAGGAGGACAGCATGACCAAATGGTGCTGCCTGCCTCATGACTATTGGCTCCATTAAAGCGAAAACGAGTATTAGAGCAACGAGCAGCTGCAAAATGAGAAGCCAGCGGCTGCGGAGCTTTTGCCATGGCCGATTCGCTTCCTGCTCCTGCAATACCCGTCTCCATAGCAGGTGACTAGCGATATGCTGGTTCTTATAGGTTCTCTTTAGGATATACATGGCAGCGATAGCTGGCAACGCAAATGCAAACCAAGCCGATGCCACGGACAAAAACTGCATCCAATACCCTCCAATCCATTCTAATCATGCTTTAAAGAGATCTAGGAAAGTACATATGCAAAAACCTTATAAAGCGATAAATCTAGCTGTTAAGTACATGCGAGGACAAAAAAGTGTGTCTAACCGTTTCCGCTAATGAAACACCAGTATTGACGAAAATATAGGAGGCGCCGCGTGCTGCGCATACGCTCTTCAGTTCATTTTGAAAGCCTGCAACTGCACTGCGGTATTCCTGAAGCAGCTTTTGACCTATCGCTACTTCCTTTCCCGTCCCCAACTCGCTGTCAATTAGCTTGAGTTCTCCGCTCAAATCGGGGCTCAACTCATCAGGCGACAATAGATGTACCAGCACAACCTGTTGACCTGCTGCTGTTAATGAAATGAGAGTCTCTTCGATTCCCTGTTCAAACATAGCATCTGTAAGTACCCACGCGGAACCAGAACGTCTCGGCATTGCAGCTGCCGTCTGGAATGGTGCTGCCATGTTAACGAATTTTGTTGCGGCAGAGGAAGAAGAATCGCTATCCCTCTCCAACTGCTGCATGGCATCTGCTAAAAAATGAAAAAGCTTTGATGAAGAAACACGTCCATGCAGCGGCTGCAGCTCCTTAATGATCGTATCACGAAACAAACGCACCGAAATTCGATCATCTCCGCAAAGGGCAATATGCCCTAAGCATGCAGCTAGTCTTAATGCATATTGAAGCTTGTTTGTATCTGAATGTCCAAAAGCCATGGATTGTGATACATCGATGTAGAGGCTAACCTGCAGCTCTTGTTCATCCCAATATTGCCGAATAAAAGCTTTGCCTGTTCGGCCGTAAACATTCCAATCTATTCGGCGGATATCATCACCGGATGAATAAGGCCGATAATCAGCAAATTCTTGCGATCCGCCAAGCGAGCTGGAGCGCCTTTTGCCTGCCAGCAAACCTTTGATGCGGTTACCTGCACGAATACGCATTCGTTCAAGCTCCGTAAGAAAAGATAGATTAGGAAATAATAGCTTCAAAGCTTCCTGATTCGAAAGTCCGGCAGATGGAGAATAGGCATTCTGTAATGAATTTGCTGATTCTTTGCTCACGCTCATCGCGCGGCCTCCACAGCCGTTAAAATGGCTTCGGACATCTGGTCGCTCGACAAGCCCATCGCTTGTGCCTCATAGCTAAGCACGAGTCGATGCCGAAGCACCGGCAAAGCCGTTTGCCGAATGTCATTCCAAGAAATATGAAGCCTTCCAGCTGATAATGCTCTAACTTTACTAACAGCGATAATGGCTTGAACAGCACGCGGTCCCGCTCCGAATCGTACGTATCGTTTAACCTCTTCAGGTGCGTCAGGCTCGCCAGCATGCGACATCATAACAACCTTAACCGCTAAATCAAGCACATCATCGGCGACTAAAATCTGTTTAGCAGACATCTGCAGATCCAATAATTCAGCCGCGGAAAGGACAACCGATACTTTGGGCTGAGTAATTGAAGTTGTGCGGAGCACGATTTGTTTAAGCTCCTCGCGGCTTGGATAATCCACTCCAATTTTGAGCAAAAAACGATCAAGCTGCGCTTCTGGCAGCGGATAGGTTCCCTCTTGTTCTATCGGATTTTGGGTAGCCAGCACAAAAAAAGGTTTTGGCAGCTGATGCGTCTCCCCGCCTGCTGTTACCGTACCCTCTTGCATAGCTTCCAGCAATGCGCTTTGTGTTTTGGGCGTCGCCCGATTGATTTCATCAGCGAGCACTAAATTTCCGAAAATCGGGCCTGCTTGAAACCGATGTGCGGCTGCGCCTTGGGTACCAAAATCTATCAATGTTGTACCCGTAATATCCGAAGGCATTAAATCAGGCGTAAATTGGATACGAGAAAACTGTAAAGAGATGCAATCCGCAACAGTCCGGATCAGCATCGTTTTGCCAAGGCCTGGTATTCCTTCGAGAAGGGCATGACCTCCGGCAAGCAAACACCAGAGCAACTGCTCCACAACGGCTTGCTGACCGACGATGACACGGCCAATCTCTTTTTTCAATGCAGCAATCCGCGCGGCAGCCTCATCTAACTGTGCTTTGGATTCAATCATATCGGATCATCTCCATTATCGGTTCGGTTGAATTTGATCAAAATATTGCTTAACCTTCTCCTGCATACTATCAGGCAGCTGTGAGCGTCCTAGCGATTGCTTCGCTTCTGCTGCATATTCGTTATAGACATCCTCATAAGGACGTGTCGTTCCATCGATCATCGGGGATTGACCGCCATTTACGGTCTGTCCCCCTGTTGATGGACCACCATCCTGCTGTACATTACCGGAGCCCTGCATCGTACGAGGCGTTGTGATCAAATTTCTGCTGCCCGCTCCTGTGCCAGCTCCTGGTCCAGTGCCTGAGGCAGAGCCAGAGCCAGTGCCAGAACCAGATCCAGAGCCAGATCCAGAGCCAGTACCAGATCCAAAGCCAGAACCAGAACCTGAGCCAGTGCCAGTGCCAATGCCAATGCCAGTGCCAGTGCCAATGCCAATGCCAGTGCCAGTGCCGGAGCCAGTGCCAATGCCAGTGCCGGAGCCAGAGCTAGAGCTAGAGCTAGAGCTAGAGCTAGAGCTAGAGCCAGAGCCAGTGCCGGAGCTAGAGCTAGAGCTAGAGCCAGAGCCAGTGCCAGAACTAGATCCAGTACCTAAGGCAGAGCCAGTGCCGGAGCTAGAGCTAGAGCCAGAGCCAGTGCCAGACCCGGAGCCAGTGCCTGAGTCGGAGGCAGAGGCAGAGCCAGTACCGGAGCCAGAGCTAGATCCAGTGCCTGAGCTAGTTCCTGAACCAGAGCTGGAACTAGAGTTAGATTGCGGAGCAGTGCCGGATGCAGCATTAGAGCTAGAGCCAGTGCCGGGCGCAACGCCCGCGGCGCCTTCCGCAGCCAGCTGCTGTGCCAGCTGCTGCCCGCTTTGCCCGAGCTGGCCCGCCATACCTCGGGCCAACTGCTCCAGCTCGCCCTGCGATAATTCGCGGGCGAGCGCTTTCTCAAGCGCCGCGAGTGCATCGCCGGCGCTCTCGCCATCCGGGGCGGCTCCGCCGTCCGCCCCGGCATCACCTGCGGCGCGCGCCTGCTGCGCCGCCTGTTCAAGCGCCGCAGCAAGCTGTGCGGCGCCCTGCTCTTGCGGCTGCTCTGCTGCCAGCCGCTCAAGTGCACTCGCCAGCGCTTCACGCTGCGCTGGCGACAGTTGGTGCAGCTGCGATCGCATAGCGTCGATCGCTTGCTGCATGCCTGCGGCGTCTCGGTCCTGCAAAGCTTGACCGAGCTGCCGCAGGCTTGGCTCATTGCTCATCGTATTCGCCGCAGCTTCCAACCGCTTCGCCTTTTTTTGCGCCGCTTCAGCTGCTAATTCCAGCTTGTTAATCGCAGCCTCCAGCTGCTCTAGCGCCTCAGTTCCATCGCTGCCCAGCGAATCGAGCTTGCTGCGCAGCTCCTTCAGTGGTTTAAGCAGCTCCTGCTTCTGATCCTCTGGCAGCTCTGCTGCCTCCGCGAGATCAGTAAGCTTCTCCGTTTCTTGATCCAGCGCCACAAGCCTTTCCTTTGCCGCTGCGAGCGCTTCCGCTCGTTCGTCAAGTGAATTAGGCAGGAATAGCAGTATCGCCAAAACGATCCATACAGCAGCTGCGCTATAGATGAGCAAACGCCAGCTTCGCCAGCCTGGCCACGGCAGCGAAGAATGCAATCCGCTCACATATTTATCTGCAGCCTCTGTTGCCGCTTCTCGCTGCATGAYAACGATCGGATGAGCGTGATCTTCTTCACGCATTAACCCATCAAGAGCAGTCGATATCGCATCCTCGGTTACTTGTTTATCCATCATTCTAGCTGCTTCCCTTAAGGAAGCACGCTTCCATAATCCAATGCCCGCACCAACAACGAAACCTAAACTGGCAATGATGAACACAAGCAGTCGAACATGCAAAATAGGCCACAGCCTGCTTGCACCAAGCAGCAAAAGGCCAGCAGCACTGCTTCCAAGTAAACCTATCAGCGCATAACGGCTCACTGTAAACATTGTCAACCTGCGTCTAACAGGATGGAGCAGTTCAACCAACGACTTTTTTTGCATAACTGGCCCTCCTATAAGTTTTGCAAAGCAAAACTTTACTTCGTAAGCATCATTTGCGCAGCAAAACCTTACTCTACAGCATGATTTGCTTCACAACTCTCTCTTTCGCAACCATAATTTATTTTTCAAGCATTATTTCCGTCTCAAACGAGGACGAAGTCTACGTATGCCCAGCCATAGAGCAAGGATGGAGAGAAGCGTATAGATAATAATGAACTCCTGCCACAATGCAAGCGGCGCATTATTCCCTTTCTGTCCAATCGAATTTACAGAAAAGGCTTGATTTGAGACGAGCGGATCTAAAATGCTGTACAAAGCAGCGGCAGGATTCAAGGCAATAATATGACCGATCCAGCTGTAAGCATTTGTAGTCGTTTGCGGCATTTGCTCCATCACGCCTACGAGTACAATAAATAATAATGCTGTTCCGCCAAACATAAACAACGTAACGCCATACGTTACGATGACAGAAATCATTGTTCGCTTGAATAATGTCGAGAATAATATGCCGAAGGAGCCGAGTACAAACATAATAAATAAATAAAACAAGAAAACGAGAAAGAGCTGTTCTGGCGAGATGCCACCATACAAAAAGATCATGCTGTATACAGGAATCGTACTGATCACAATCAGTACCATAAAGCTTAGTGACGATACAAGCTTGCTAAGCACAATCGTTGCTGAGCTCTGCTGCGTCGTGAGCAGCAAATTAAGGGTCTGCTTCTCGCGTTCGCCGCTAATAACACCGGAAGTGAGGCCCGGTGCCATGAAAGCAATTAAACCAAGCTGTGCCATGCTCATAAAATAAAACAAAATTTTGCTTTGCTCAGGATTATAGGACTGTCCTCGTCCAGAAGTTACTTCAGTTAAATAAATAGCGCTTAAAGCCATTAAGCCGATTGCAAATAAGTAAAAGAACAGCGTCCACATCGCGCGAGGCGTTCTCATTCTAAGCTTGAACTCTTTATTCAATACGGGATTGATAAGCTGGTGGCGCCAGCTCATTCGGTCTGCTCTTGCCGAAGATTGCTCCTTCATTCGAGTCCGTCTCCCCCTTTCGTAATTTCCAAAAACACATCCTCAAGATTCGTCTGCGCTTCACTGAAGGAGATCAGCTGAAAACCTGCTGCAACCAGCTCATGAAGCAGCTGCGATTGCTCGGCATCCTGTCCGCCAAAGTGAATTTGTATTCCACGATCATCTCGGAAAATTCGGTTAACATAAGGGCGATCTCGCAAAAACAGCTCCGCTTCTGACTCCCGATCAACTAATCTCACATGCAGGAAACGTTTGACACGCAATCTATTTTGAATATCTGCGACATTTCCGATCGCAATCATTTCACCATGCTCAATGACGCCGATTTCATCTACCATTTCGGCAAGCTCAGGCAATATATGTGAAGAAATGATGATCGTTTTCCCCATTGACTTCAGCTCTCGCAATATTTCTCTCATCTCAATCCGTGCTCGAGGATCAAGGCCGGAAGCAGGCTCATCCAAAATAAGCAGCTCTGGATCATGAACGAGGCAGCGTGCCAAGCAAAGCCGCTGCTTCATACCCCGAGACAGCGAGTCAACGTAAGCATCTTTTTTATCACTCAAATTGACCAGCTCCAGCAATTGCGGAATCAGCTGCTCCCGCTCCGCCTTCGGTATACCATAGCTGGCGCCATAGAAATGCAAATATTCTAACGTTTTGAATTGGTCATACACACCAAAAAAATCCGGCATATATCCAATTCGCTTACGCACCTCATGCGGATGTTTGGTCACGTCAAATCCGTCTACTTTTGCGATGCCTGAGGTGGGTATCATTAATGTCGCAAGAATAGACATCGTCGTTGATTTCCCTGCCCCATTGGGCCCAACAAAACCAAATACCGTTCCTTTCGGAATCGTTAGATCTATTGATTTAAGCGCTTGAAACGTTCCGAATGTTTTGGAAAGCTGTTTGATTTCAATCATCGGAACCAGAGGCGCATCATTTGATGGTTGTTCCGCAGGTTCCGTTTTAGGCACTTCCACATTAATGATCTCTATTTCGTGATTTTTGCTCATTTTTTCTGTATCTCTCCTTCTAAAGCAATCTGCGGTAAAGTCATGTCCACAGAACCAATGACAGAAAACTTCATTCGAACAATTTGATTGTTAATCAAATACTCTTTTGGCGCTGCTTCAGCTTTGCTTGGATCTGTCCAATTTCCTTCTTTCTCGTTCCAGACAGTCAATGTGAGATTTGAAGCAGTTGTACTGTTGTTGTATAGGATTTCGAGATGATCATATACAGCATCATGATCATTTGGCAAAATATATTCAAATATAAGCTCGCCATCGCCTACAAAATAAGAACCGTTCCCGTAGTGCTGCAATTGACTCGTGGCATTCTCCGTAATAATGGGATTAATAAGACCTGCTGGTACGATGACACGATTCCCATCAATAAAAGATGTATCGACCTTCTGAACCCACAGCTTCAAGTTATCAGTCTTTATCGTTTCGCCGTTTACCTTGTAATTCTGCTCATGATCAGTGCTAAAGCCCACCACTATAGGCTCCGGCGGAACAATGCCGCCATTGTTTCGATTCCCAAAGCTGTCTACAAGCTGTCGCTCTCGATTATACCCGTCATTGCCTCGGTTAGTTGGATTAGGAAACATCATCTGTCCATAAGGGAAATAACCTGATTGATTAACCGTACTCGTTGTAATCGTCGTTTGCCCACTCTCGCCGACCTTCAAATCGCCAAAGAGCTGAGCTTGCCCATTGATTAGCATGGAAACATTCGTAAGATTAGTTGTCGTATTGTTGGTCGCAGTTACCTCAATCGCATGTCTGATCTGCTTATAAGCAAGAGTTAGCTGCCCCGTATCACTGCTCATCGTCTGCTTTTCTATCCATAGTTTCCGTGTCGACCAATAAGGAACGGAGCGCCATAGTGCTGTAGTCGAATCATTTTCAGAAATCAATTGCGTTTTATCATCCATAATCTGATTTCCATTTTGGTTGTAATTGGCGTAAAAAGATAAATTTACTCTTTTATCAAATTCTGCAGTCACTGTGCCCCCAGTTGGAATGAACACCGCAGTTGCACCTGATCGTACAGCGTCTCCTTGTCCAGTCAACTCAATGATCTCAATCGTATGGGCTGATAAATTCCGCTTATCTTCTGCGCCAAAGAAAAAGATTGCAAAACCGGTAATAACAGAAAAAGCAGGGATAAGCCACCAAGACCACTCTCTGCGATCTGCCTTAGCTAAAATTATATACAGTACCGGCGCTACGATGATCATATAGCCGATAAACATCCACATAAGCAGCATAAAGTTGGGCGGTTTAATCGATGGGAACTCATCTATAATACTTTCAATATTCCATTTCATATTATTGTTGATGCTCATCGCGCCAGGCTGAAGCGGCGTCAAATTTTTTTTAAGCACCTTCGCCCATAGCATCGCGCTGCCAGTCCATGTAGACATAGGCTCAAGTGATGGATCAAAAGCGATATAAATAACGCTGCCAAATCCATGTTCACGGGATATGACAAGCGGCAGGCCATTCTCAGCAAGCTCCGTTTTGCCATCTATTATACGACCTGTCGAGACGACCAAAGGTTTTTCAAGTGCAAGTGTGGTACCTCCGAAGCTGGCAAGTGAATCCGCGCTGGATATGGTCGATGTGCCTGACGATTCTAACGGTGCAATCTGTTTAAAGGCATCTGCAGTTTTGCCATAGCCGACTCCTCCAGTTAACACAAGTGTGCCGCCTTGCTGAACCCAATCCGTTATGGCTTTAATCTGTGCTTCATCCCATCCCGTGGTTGGCATATCATTGATAACAATCGTGTTGAGTGTTTTGAGTAAAATGGGGTCACTGGGCAGTTCCTTCTGCGCAATCGGAATGACCGTTATTTCGTAGCCTCGTTGATTTAACGATGGCATAAAATTCAAAGTATCCGGGTCACGAGATATGACACCAATGGTGTAGCTGTTAGCCGTTCTTGCGTCTATGTAATCGTTGCCGAAAATCGGAATAAGTTTGCCTGATTTGTAGGAGTCCTTATAAAATCGTATTTTACTGTTGCTCCGATTAAGAAGCTCGCCTTGAATAGATGCAGTTAATTGTATGGCTGTGCCTAGAGGCAGCTCTGTGGGTATGATCAAGTCATTAGACCCTGCTATAGATATAACAACTTCGCCTTTCAAATCCTCAGCTGTCTGGTTTGTCAGTGTAAGCCTTACAGGATACCACTCGGATTGTTTCATGTAGCCTTGAAACCCGACACTCGTTTCCAATGAAATTCCCTTCTCCGTTGCTGCTGCCTGTGCGTTTCCAGTTCCCGCTAAGAAAGCAGCTATCAAACTAATCATGACCGCATATGCGATGGTTCGATTTCTTAAATGAATAAAACGGTTCACCATTTGACCCCTCTCTTTACTTGATCTTCCATTTATACACATCCTTATTTTAACGAATTTTACAATTGAATTGTTGCTTCTTTTTCTAAATAATCATAAAATGCAAAAAAAAAACGACAAAACTTGATCATAGGTGATCATAGTTTTATCGTTTTCCAATTTTATGGTAAATTATTTTACAGGCGTACTGCTGTTCCGCTGACAGCTACCATTAACATTCCTTCACGCACAACCTCATAATCAATGTCGATCGCAACGATTGCATTTGCTCCAATCTTAGCGGCTTGATTTTTCATCTCATCAATGGCTACGTCACGAGCTTCCTTCAGCTTGCTCTCATACGCACCGGAGCGTCCTCCAACGATGTCTGTAATTGATGCAAAAAAGTCACGAACGACATTTGCACCCATAATCGCCTCTCCTGTTACGATTCCTATATAATCTTGAATAGGACGGCCTTCTATTGTTGGTGTTGTTGAAATTAGCATCATTATGCTCCTCTTGCTTCATAAAGAAGCGTGTATTTAAAACATTTGCTTATATTACGAAGCTGGCAGCTGTTTTGTTTCAATTAAGTTCCATTCATTAGCTCTTTCAATTCCACATCTATGAGTTTGTCCGTAATCGTGTTTATTCTAATCGTAACGCGAATAGCAAATTGCTTGGCATCTTTATTTAACAGTAGAACAAAACATTCCTCTGATTCTCCATTAGTTAGCTTTTTTCTTCCTTCGTATTTGTAATTAACAATTGAAGCATCCTCGTATGCTTTTGACGTTTCTTGCATGGCCAGCTTTCCCCGCTTTGCGTAGGCCGGCTCCGCATGCAAATGAACCGCTTCTGTTGCAAACACTTCCGTATGCGTAAAGCTAAGCAGTGCGAACACAGCCTTAATTACAATATTAATTATCATTTTGCAACCACCTATTTCATGGATTGTGATGGTACTAGCGTCACCCTCTTTGCTTCGTCCTATTCTTCATTTCTAAAGGCTGCAGCCCAATTTATAGGGATAAGTGCCCTTTTTTCATTCAAAGCATATTGTAGAGTATGATAAAAAGGAGGCACACCATGATACGCAATCAATCTTATATGCCGCAATCGGCTGTTATGCCTGAGTATTTTCAACAAATGCAAACAAGCCCTGCCCAGGCCAATGTGGGACCGGAAACTGTGAATGCACAGACGGCACCCGCTCCAGCTCCAGCTCATTGCTGTGTTGATTTAAGTCAAATGCATCATTATCCTTACATGCACGACTTTCATGACTTTCACCACATGCATCACTTCCATCCCATGATGGATGATTTTCATCCGATGATGGATGATTTCCACCATATGCATCACTTTCATCACATGATGGATGATTATCATCCCATGATGCATGAGATGTGGGATGAGCACATGCACTACGATCACCATCATCCTCATGATGGATGGGAGCTCTCGACTTTAGATTATCATCATGCTTGGTTTCACCCCATGATGCATCACCATCCGCACCATGTTTGCTTCCCTGTTACATGCCAGCCAGCCGGGGAGCTTCAGAAAAAGGCAGCAGCCGAGCAGCCTAACGGTTAAAAAAGCAAAACATAAAAAGGGCAGATTGAATGATTGCCATCATTCAATCTGCCCCTTTGTCTCCTCATCAACTATTGCGACAAACTGCCTTCGAGTCGTGAACGAGGTCGACATGGGCCAATAGGAATTTGAATAAGACTCGTTTGTCCATTTGGCGTTAAACCATAAAGTTCATTCATGGAGCTAACATCGAATCCTAGCAGCGGGCGTCCTTCCATTCTCAATGCGGAAGCGGCAAGCAGCAGACGTTGAACGAGCATTCCCGCTTCCATTTGTTGAATACGATAGCCGCGAAAGCCCAGCTCCTTATGAAAATGCTCCAGATCACCTGCCACATGAAAAGTAAGCGGCACCTGGAATAAATTCACGTTATCCAAAGACATGCCATACTGAAGCCATGACCTTTGGTCACCCGCACGGACAAGCTGCAACGCGTGAGCCGCATCATCATAGTAATACGCTCCATCTTGAATCCCATCAACACCATAAAAACAGCCATATAAATGGACGCGCGACGATGGACTTCGCACTAAACCATCCAAATCATTGCGATACTTATAAGAAATCATGATCTCCTGCAATAGTTCTGCCAAATCTGTTAGACTCACGGTTTGCAATACATATTCATTTTCTGGCGAGTAGCGCTGCCTGCATACAGATGCTAGATCATACGTCATCCGATTTACGCTCGGTAAAGCATAAACATCGCTACTGCTGGCTAGTATTTGCTGCCCCTCTAGCTGTTTAAACGCGCGTGCGGATTCCATGATGGATGCTTCATTTAGCTTAATCAGCAACGGATATTCCAATACCTTTTTTGATCGCATGTAGTGCTCATGTCTAATTAACGGAAGAGTACTGCATAATTCATCTGAAGAAATATTTTTTTCCGCGTTATCACCATGGTGGAACCATTCCATATTTGCATCTATCGCAAGAGGAATCGTAGCGTATACACTTTCTTCCATATCAGGTAGACCAAGCATATGATTGATTGCACCATCTAGAAACTGAAAGTAAACACCCGCCTCAAAGTCATAACGTTTAGCCACTTCAAGCAGCTGACCAACGAGCAAGCCAGCATCTAATCCTTGCAATCGATAGGAGAAGTTATTGTATTTATAAAAGTTTTTCCAAAAATAAGTGGACACAAATACGGCTCCGAAGCCGTTTGTTATGTCGCACCGATCACCTAGCGCATTGCCCAAATATCGATCAAATTGACCTTCACGCAGCAGCATCAAACGATGATGTGCCACATCATAATGATAAATTCCGTTAGGTAATTCATCCAGCTTCAAATAAAAATATACTTCGCTTGGATACAGCCCTCCGCCTGATGGAACAAAACGTCTACAAAGCTGCAAGGAGTCCTCCCATTCCTCCCCTGTATGTTGTTCAAGAACAGATTGGCTAAGCTGTGTCAGCCCGAACGTATACCAAAGAAAATGGCCTATATCCCGTAGCGTTGGCATCGTATGTTCCCGTTTGCCCGTCAAAGTAAGCGGAACATCCGAAGCGAGAGGAAATGCCGGTACATGACGATATAATTTGTACGGTAGAGGAGCGTTATCCCAATCAATTTCCACATCTTGAGGTTTGGTTTTGTCTGGATCATATTGCAATTGGTGCAAAAAAGCCTTCAGACTCATATCTCCCCTCCTAAGTGCCAACTCGCCGAGATCCATTGCATGACAGCAGTCAGTGCTTATGGAAACGGATGCGGATAAGGATTAAGCAGCTCATGCGTTAACCGCTCCTTGACGTAACCCAGCTCAGCTGGTATTCGCAACACCCTCTCAAGTCCTCTCAAGCGGACAAGATGTTGACCAAACGTCATCGGGAGCATACCTGGAATGAGCACCTTTACACAATGGAGCCCATTTCTCAGCGTTTCCTGCGTCGTTTGATCAACCACGATAACCTCTAAATTTAATTCACGGAAAACTTTGAGGAATACGTTTAATTCATCTGTCAAATCTGCATGCTTTGGCCTTGGTTTAAATGCCTCTTCGAATGTACGGAGCGGCCTTTCGTTTTGAAGAAGGAAGTTCAAACGTTCCTCAGCTTCCTTCAAGCTGTACAGCATCGAATGATCATCCATTTGCCGTACTAGAAAAGGATCATGAAGCATGCGTTCATACTGCTCACGGTTTTCTTCTAACCTCTCATTAAACGCGAGCAGCATGCCCGCGATCTCATGGATGGCTCCTTTTGCTGCCCGCACTGGATCGGGATGCGCCCCAGCAGCACAAATCATATTAACGCCATTTTCCGTTCTGTTTTTGGCAAGCACCCATACACTTGGAATGCCATGCTCCATCGTCGAATCGAATAAATGGACATCATATTGGGTGACATCACGTAAACGCTCCACCATTAAGGTTAATTCCAGATCTCCGGAGGAATAAGGATCTATAGGAACAAGCGGAAGCTGTGCGTACCAGGTCATGAGAAATGAATCCCGTTCAACTACTTCCAGTATTCCGTAAAAAATAGCTTCCTCCAAGCTACCTCCTAAAGCACAGCCATTTGAGGTTTCGTATACAAATCCGTGGCCGCAGCCTGAGCTGTAATAAGCGAGCAGCTCCGGCACGAGAATAGGCTTCTCCTGCAAAAACGAATAACCCCACACCCAATCGATTTTTCTGCTCGGGTCGAATGGTTGAAACGGAAAATCGGGACGCGCATACTGTTCCTTCTCATGCACGCCTACCCGAACGGGATCAAGGGCAATCTCACTCAAATGCTCATAGCTGTCATGAACCGCTGTCCTCTTTCCTCTAGGTGATATACCGCAATAACGTTCTAAACCTTCTAGTATGGCTGTCATTTCACTGTCTGCAAATGAATTTGTACGGCCAGCGCAGCCTTCATCTCCCGAAAACATCGGTAAAATAATGCTCGAATCCGCAAACGGCGACATCAGGTCAATCATTTTTCCATTCAAAAAACCTGTGCGATTGTCCAAATAATCATTGGCTAATACAGCTTTCAGCTCACTCATCGAACGCGTTCGATAGCTATTTTCGCTAATTTTTGGGCTTGGATGCAGCTTAATTCGCGAACCTATAGCCGAATCATCAGGTATTTCTCCACAAATCGTACAAAGCGGATCAGGCAAATAAAAATGAACCGAGCTGTTGAGCGTTTGCAAATGTACCAGCTTTACACGATTTGCAAGATGAGCCTTGTTGTTAAGGAGGAAATGTTCAGCTTCAGCAGCAATATGACGAGCCACATGCAGAAGCCCGCTTCGAGAAGACCAAATATCCGGATAAACTTCACCGTGCATAAAAAGATGCTGCAGCTCCCACATTTCTTTTCGATCATTTCCAGCCATCAAACGCCGCAGATCAGCGCACTGCGAGCAGCCTGCTGTCCCGGGAATAACAAGCGGACCTATTACACCCTCACCAAACGATACAAAGCCGCGCAGCCATGGTGTCCCCGATTGCTTAAACATTTCCTCTGCCATCAGATGAGAAGCTGAATCATAGCCATCGCTCAGTACGAGCGCAAGCTCTGCCGTTTCTGGAACACCAAACGACAGATCGCTCACTCGTTCAACCTGACAAAATTCAGATAATAGATCGGTTACGTAATCTGCGAGCAGCCCTTCGCCCACAATTGCCATTTTAGCGCTCACTCTTCTGTCTCCTCTCGGAGCGAGATGCCGAATACTCCCGCTAGCTCCTCATTGAAAAAAGCTTCCGAAGTTAAGTTATACACAAGAAGACGCTTTTGGTTATTTTGTAGATGCATCAATGCATTCTTCAGTACCTCTCGATGCTCAAATGGATCACACTCGGTTATGGAGAGGTTCACCACTTCATCTTCCTTCACATTTACAGAAGCCAATTGATTTATTTTCCCTTTAAAGAGAGAATCTTTGTTCTGAATGTCCAGCAATGCGCCCAATAAAACTCTGCGAAGTGCCCTCGTTTCATTTAAATCAACTGCGTGATACCAGCAATCGCTAGTTCTCAGCCATACAACTGGAAAACCAATTAAAGTCTCACTGATGCCAAAGGAAGGGGCTCCTTGCATCGTGGTTAGCGCTTTTATATAGTAACGACATCGTTCATCCTCAACATGACTATGCTTTATCGGTGTGATAGAAGGAGGTTCTGCTTCGTATCGCCTTATCCATTCTTCGGATAAATACTTTTGCAAAGCGCGGCAGACGCCTTCCTCGATCGTCACCCCTGCTCCTACGCCCATAAACACAGGCTCTAATGCAGAGCCAATTTCAGGAGTCTGGTTGATGAATATATTGGCCATACGAGACACATAGGCTTCAATTCCAGCAAGCCCCGCTTCTCTGCGTGCCTCCTCATGTCTAAAACCGTTGCATACAATTTCCGAGAGCAGCAGCGCTGGGCCTTCTGTTAGAGGATCAACTGACTGAACCCGGCATTGCGACAACGGCAGCTGACGCAGCTCTCCTTCCTCCCAAATATGAAAGATGCCCGTCTCCATGGATGTTAATTGACTGAAGAAAGGGAGTAATCCGCTTGAATCACGTTTTCCCGTGCTCTCTTCCGACAGAAGCTCATAATCTTCAATCTTCTTCGCCTTTTGTTTTTCATTGGCTAACGGATGGGGAAGAAACGGATGCCACTTGCCTTCCAGCGTCTCTAGGTTCAGCAGAAAAAGTTTGTTATTTTGTAATTTCGTTACACCTGCAGCTGTTTTTAGCCATTCAAAAACGATCACGTTAGCGAGCAGCGATTCCGCAACAGATGAACCAGCATAATCTTTTGTTTCCTTATAGATAGAAGCATAATGGACTCTGCGCCTTGCTGATTCCCAGTCACCCTCCGAATTTGAATAGGCGAGCGGAGCCGCTAGACCTGCCTGCCCTAGAATTATAGCCGGCAGCAGCACTTTATTATTTAGTAGACATACTTGGTTAAGAGATTGAAGCTCAGCTTCCCCTTCTGGATCTGACACATAAAATATTGCATCGTATGGCTGTATTACTAACGACCATTCCACTCCCCCATCCCTCGGCAAGCTGATCTCATCCACCTTGACCTCAGAATCGAATGGTCTGTAATGGTGCACCAACTCCGTAATTCGTCTAGGTCCCGTCGTTTCCGCGTTCATATTGATGAAGTGAAATTGAGGAAGGCCGGATTCAAGTAATGATTTCACTACTGACACCAAAAAATTCCCGTTCCCGACAACAAGCACGCTGGACTTTCGAAACAGCTCAAAACGGTATGCCCCAGACCCATCAAAGCTGTCCAAAAATTCAATCTGAGCCTCATATTGCTTAACAATATGGCTCGGAAGCTGATGCGGCCTATCCTGACTCACATCTTGGACATAACCATTCGCATACAATACTTTTGCAATCTCAAAAACATGATCACGGTATTGATCTGTCAATCCATCCGTTATTTCATGCATCGAATGCTCGCCATTAAACACCGGAATTAATTTCTCTATCCATTGATCAATCGTACTGCCTTCCATCCGAAATGAACCAATATTGTTGCGGAAATAGACACTTCCGTCCGAGCTCGGGAGAAAAAAAGTATCTCCTCTCACTTTAAGGCGCATAGAAGGATCCAAAATTCATTCCTCCTTATTTTGAAATCTGGCTTTTCGTAACAAGAGTTCCTCTATAAAGATATGTATGGCTATTTGTCCGTCATACCTGCACTCGCATAGAAAGACACCCCAGCATCCCGAAAAGCGTTTGCAGGGGTGTCTTGAACCTTCTATTTACATCTGAATATTTAGTTGACTAACGGCAACGGGCACAGCCAGCACAGCGGGCACAGCCGCCTCCGCAGCGAGCACAGCCACCGCATCTTGCACAACCTCCGCAGCCGCCGCACCCGCCACAGCCGCCGCATGAACAAAACCCGATACAAAAACCAATACAAAAGCCGATACACAAACGAGCATTATTTGGATCCATTTGACCTTGACCAGCATTCGGCGTCATTCCACTCGATTTAAATGCATCCATGTTCAAATTTTGAAGATCGTTCTTAAATTCATTCATCTTAGTAGCCTCCGTTATATGTTCATGTGATTATCATCGGCACTCACAAAATAGGAAATGAAAATGAGAACAACCCAAACTGGTCATATGCCGATAATCGTTCATGACATATACGTATGAAAAAAGCTCCGCTAGTGTTACTAATCCATTTACCTAGTCGCCCATTATGCAAACGGAACAACTAAAAAAAGAGGCAGTCTACAAGGTCAATGACCTGAACTGCACCCCGTCAAGTAGACATTACAAATAATAAAACCTGTTAAACGGCCTTAGTCCTAAACTCCATTGGACTGAGGCCGTTTAGTTTCGCCTGTAATCGTTCGTAATTGTAAAAGTGAATGTAGGCTTCAATGTCCCGTTCAAGGAATACATGGGATACAACGGTATTGTCATGGAGGTCTAAGATGGCGCTTAAATACGCCTTTTGACTTTGACCATACTTGAATTCCGTTACATCTGTTACCCATTTTTCATTCGGCTTTGTCGCAGTGAATTCGCGGTTTAACAAGTTCTCAGCCACGTGCTGAGGCGTTGATGTTGCATATTTCTTACGCTTTCTACGGCGGATCACTGACTGAATGCCTTGCAGCTGCATGAGGCGCTGGATGCGCTTGTGGTTAATCTGCTGCTCCGTTTCTTTGCATAAGTGAAGGGTTAATCGACGGTACCCGTAGATACCGCCTACTTTCTCATGCAGAGAGATCATCGCTTTTGTGAGTTTTTGGTTTTCTAGTTCACGTACGCTAGGCTTGTGGTTCAACCATTTGTAATAGCTTGATCGTGGAATCTCTGCAATTTCACACAGTATCTTAATGCTGAACTGCCCATCTTGCTGTACAGCTTGAATGGCAAGATAGATGTTTTCTTGACTTACTCGACTTAGCGTCGCCTTCTTTCGAGTTCCTCTAACTTTTTTAGGAATGCAATTTCTGCGCGTAGGCGTTCATTTTCAGCCTGCATCTTCTTCATGGTAAGCTTTTGGCGGTCTATGTCAGTTAACTCTTCTTCGGTCTTTTTACGTCCACGTCCATCCTGCAGCGCATCTTGCCCGCCGTCTTGGTATTTCTTCACCCACTGATATACCTGTTGGTAGGAAACCTGATGTTGCTCCGCAGTCTTCCCATAGTCATCGTTATTT
>NZ_JBFTPZ010000064.1:0-34679 GCF_056398745.1 Paenibacillus sp. 01T424
ATTCTGTTGCGTTAATGCTGTACAGCGTTTATTCAGTTAATTATTTTAATAATATTTCACTTTAATTTTTTTACAGTCATTTATTTACAAAAATAGCACTAATACTTAAAAATACAGATTAAATTGAAAATCCTTTATATTTCCATTTTAATTTAAATTACATATATATTCCACGAATATATAACGTGTTTTTTCGGTATTTATACTATAACATAAATAATAACGACCATTATATTTAATTATTATTTTTCGGTCGTGCAAAATGAACGTTTTTTCATTTCAACATTGACGTTTGCTTATTTATTCTAAGCAGCTTCAAACTGTATTATTTTTTTTAGATATATTATTTATGCACGGCATATAATCAAAAAAAGACCTATTCATGCATATGCACAAATAGGTCTTTTTTTATTAATAATATATTTATGATTAGTAAGTCATGCCAGGGTAAAGTGGGTATTGTGCCGTAAGATCACGAACCATGCCGCGCGCTTTGGAGAGCACCTCTTGATCTTGAGGGCTGTTAAGCACAAGTGCAATAACCTCAGCAATAACCTTCATTGCGTTCTCTTCCATGCCGCGAGCTGTCGCTGCAGGTGTACCAATACGAATACCGGATGTTACAAACGGGCTTGTTGGATCAAACGGAATGGCATTTTTGTTAACCGTAATGCCTACTTCATCAAGCACATGTTCTGCTACTTTTCCTGTAATGTTCAGATTGCGTGTGTCGAGCAGCATCAAGTGATTGTCTGTTCCGCCAGATACGATATTAAAGCCTTTTGCAACAAGCTCTTCCGAAAGAACTTTAGCGTTCTTAACAACTTGGGTTGCGTATTGCTTGAATTCAGGTTGAAGCGCCTCGCCGAAAGCTACTGCTTTAGCAGCGATAATATGCATCAAAGGACCGCCTTGCGAGCCTGGGAAAACTGCTTTATCAATCGCAGCAGCCCAAGGTTGGCGACAAAGGATCATACCGCCGCGAGGTCCGCGAAGGGTTTTGTGCGTTGTAGTTGTTACAAAATGCGCATGAGGCACTGGGCTCGGGTGAAGGCCTGCAGCAACCAAACCAGCGATGTGAGCCATATCAACCATAAACAATGCGCCTACATCATTAGCAATTTTGCCAAGCTTCTCGAAATCGATTGTGCGCGGATACGCACTAGCGCCTGCAACGATCAAACGAGGACGGTGCTTGAAAGCAAGCTTGCGAACTTCTTCATAATCAATAGTGAAGGAATCTTCTTGTACACCATATGCAACAAAGTTATAAAGCAATCCAGATGCATTAACAGGGCTGCCGTGTGTCAAATGTCCACCATGTGCTAGATTCATACCAAGCACAGTGTCGCCAGGCTGCAAAGCTGCAAGGTAAACAGCCATGTTCGCTTGTGCGCCGGAGTGTGGTTGCACGTTCGCATGCTCAGCGCCAAAAAGCTCTTTCGCACGGTTGCGGGCAATATCCTCAACGATGTCAACATGCTCACAACCGCCATAGAAACGTTTGCTTGGGTAACCTTCTGCATATTTGTTCGTCAAAACGCTTCCCATAGCTTCCAATACCGCTTCGCTAACGATGTTCTCGGATGCGATAAGCTCGATATTGTCACGTTGACGAGTAAGTTCTAGTCCTAGAGCTTTCAATACTTCTGGGTCTTGTTTGCGCAAATTTTCCATGATTAAATTCCTCCTCAAATTAGATACCCTTTATCAAGCAAAAACGTCTTCGGTGTCCTTTAGACGCTGAAAATCAAAAAATTATGGCTATAAATCAACTATTCGCAAGTTCCAGCAGATTGCTCTACCGTTAGATTCTCGCTAAGCTCGTATACTGCTCGGGAGCCGCCTATTAACTTTGGCCTTGTGATAGCCATCGTGACATGCGCTCCGCCAATTTCACGAATCGTCGGACGAACGGGAACAGCCACCCGCTTCAAATGCATACCGATAAACGTATCACCAATATCGATGCCCGCATGCGCCTGCACCGTTTCCACCAAACAAGGTTCCTTCAGCTGACGATAGGCATAGGCTGCCATGGAACCGCCCGCTTTAGGCACTGGCACTGCACCTACAATATCAAGCCCCAATCGTTCTGCGGAAGCATGATCAATGACAAGCGCGCGATTCAGATGCTCGCAGCATTGATAAACGGGAATAAAGCCAACTTCGCTGCGAACCGCTTCAACGCCTGCGTAAATTTGTGCAGCCGTTTCAATGGTGCCCGAAGTCCCGATGCGATGACCAAGCACCTCACTAGTACTTACACCGATTACTAGCAGCTGACTCATACCAAGCTTGCCTGCCGCTGCCAGTTCCCGAACAATTTGCTCAACCTGTTCTGCAATGCTTCCTAGCTGTACGTTTTCGTCTACGTTCATTGCGAATGCCCCCTAATTAGGACTGGCTGCTGTACTGTTCTTCAATTTGTTTCACTTTACTAACACGACCGACATGACGTTCTCCATTTGAGAACGGCGTTTCAAGCCATATGCGAATAATTTCGAGTGCCACTCCAGGACCGATCACTCGTTCCCCAAGCGCCAAAACATTAGTATCATTATGCTCCCGAGTGGCTTTGGCTGAGAACATATCATTCACAAGCGCACAGCGGATGCCGCGTACTTTATTAGCCGCAATCGACATGCCGATACCTGTTCCACAAATGAGTATACCGCGCTCTGCTTTGCCGCTCGTAACAAGGTCGCATACGGGCAATGCATAGTCCGGATAATCGACGGATTGGTCACAGTTGCAACCAAGATCTTCAATTTCATGACCAAGCGATTGAAGAAACGGTACAACTTCATCCTTCAAACGATAACCTGCATGGTCAGCACCAATAGCAATTTTCAACGCAAAAGACCTCCTTAGAAATGAAACATCACAGTGCTAGTATACCTATTTTTGCCCAAAAAGACGAAAAAAGAGCAAGACATGCTTATTAGCATGCTGCTCTTTGCCCAGGCGACCGGCCGTATATTCCGATGCTCCACCGTGGTTACCCACTTCCGTCGCCAGTTACATCGGAAACCGTATATTGTCATTTTATTATATCTTATACAGCTGCAAAAATCAATCGAACGGGAGCAAAAATGACTTCTGCAACCCTGAATACTTATCTTTTGGCAAGCTTGTCCAGCAGTTTGACGAGCGCGTCCTCTATTTCGTTAGCACTGCTGCTGTATATAGCAAGCGAGCCTCCAAAAGGATCAACGATGTCAAAGCTCGGTATGCGACGCTCCAGCTCAAGCAATCGTCTTCTCTCGCCAGTCGTCAGCTGTTGGCCAAGCGCCTGCTTCATATGAAGCTCTGTATAGAGCTGCTCCAGCTCCTCAATATCCGCGAGCACTTGAGCGTCTTGATTTGCATATTCCTTTAACGTATAGATTTTGTCGACCGCTTCGGGATGCCATTGCAGCAAACCGCGCTTATGATTGACCGTCATTGTCAAAATAATATCAGCCCAACCAACCGCCTCGCTCGTCAGCGCCAGCGACGTGCTCTTATGCTCGATGTCCCGCTGCCTAAGAGTCTCCACAGCATGAGCTGACACAGGCAGTCCATCAATAGTAGATATGCCTGCGGAGCGAACGGCTACGGTGATCCCTCTCAGAGCAGCCATTCGGCGAAGCATAGCCTCTGCCATCGGTGAGCGGCATGTATTGCCTGTACATACAAATAAAATACGTTTCACACTGCCAACTCCTTTTTGCACGTTATTCCAAGCTGTTCAACGATTAAGCGAAAACACCTGCAGCGTTCCTTAGATGCTAAAGCAGCTTTGACTTGAAATTTAAAATAAGACTGCAATATTGTTCTGCTTTCTTACTTATATTCTAAAAGATAAACAAGATGCCGAACACGAACAAAATTCCTCCGCCTATGGCCTCGCCATATTCGCCAAGCTGACCGCTGACTTTACGCCCCAGCATTAAACCACATATCGACATCAGCCCGCCGAGCAGACCGATAAGTAAAACCGTCATCAACATGTTTGCAGCGAACATCCCAAGCGTAATGCCTACTGAGAACGAGTCGATACTGACGCTAAGCGAAAGCACGAGCAAGCCCCAAAAAGATTTATGGTCAAAAGATTGAACCGCCTCGCCGCGCAGCGAGCTATAAATCATATGTCCGCCGAGCAGCACTAGCAAAATGCCTGCCGCAGTCGTGGCTACATCTCCAAGCAAGGAGCCCACGTATTGACCTGTAAAAATACCTGCCAGCGGCATGATCATATGAAACAACGCAGTTACAATGCCCAGCTTCAAAATATCTCGCAGCCTTATGCCTTTGAGCCCTATGCCGAGCCCAAGAGAAAATGCGTCTAGACTGAGTGCCACCGCAATAATAAGCAGCGTCAAAAACTGTCCAGCTTGTAATTGTGCTTCAATCACAGCCTATCTCCCCCATGTCCGCTTGTAGTCTTTACCAAACATATGCGGACATGAGGACAAACATACTAGTGCGGTTTCAAGCTAATTCAGTTTCAAAAATGATCGTTCCCCTTAGAACACTTTCTATACACGAATAATTCGGTTTCCAGCCGCTTTGGCCAACCGATTCATAAGCGCTGCGCCGATCCCATGCTCCGTGCAGCCCTCTGCCCAAATACGCTGAGCGCCTGCCCCGTCAAAATCACGCAATGCGGCATAAAGCTGATGCGCTGCTGTGCCAAGCTCCGCCTCGCTGCCTAATGAGAAAACATGATCTGCATCGTAGCGATTCAATCTCTCTTCGAAAGCAAGTACGCCAGTTACCTCGCCGCGCATCTTTGCAGCTTCTACTTGATCTTGAATGTAAGCTGCGACAGCTTCAAAATGTCCTTGCACAAGCTCAAGCTCCCCTTGTGGCGCATAATGAGTATATTTCATGCCTGGTGATCGCGGAGCCGACTCCGGTTCTTCTATCGAGGCACTATCAATCAACGCATGGGGTGCCGCTTCTTGAAGCGCTTCGCGCGTAATGCCGCCTGGCCGCAAAATACGAATGCCATGCTCGCCAGCAAGCTCAATTACAGTAGATTCCAGGCCGACGCCTGTTGCACCGTCATCAACAAGACCATCGATCCGCCCATCCAGATCCTCCAGCACATGCTCAGCAAGTGTTGGGCTTGGCCTTCCAGAACGATTGGCGCTTGGTGCAGCAATTGGACAATCTGCGATCTCAAGCAGCGCAAGCGCTGTTCTATGATCCGGTATTCGAATACCAACGGTAGACAGTCCAGCCGTTACGAGCGGCGATAACGCATCCTCACGAACGGGCAGTACAATGGTAAGTGGCCCTGGCCAAAACTGTTCCATCAACGATGAAGCCAGCTCCGAATACGGCAGCACCAGCTCATCTAACTGCTTGCGACCCGCAATATGCACAATGAGAGGGTTGTCCGATGGACGTCCCTTTGCGGTGAATATCCGCTCAACCGCCGCCGAGCTGCGAGCATCCGCGCCAAGCCCATAAACCGTCTCCGTAGGGAAAGCAATAATACCGCCTTCTCTTAATTGGCTGGCAGCTTCCGATAATTGTTCGCGCAGCTGAGAATCATGAGCCTGCTTTACGCGCCATACATTTGTTTTAGTCATCTCTATCCTTCAATCCTTGCTCTTAATTGAAATTGTTCATTCATTCGTTATTATAGCATAAGCACCCGCAAACAAGCAGAAACGACAACTGCACCTTTACATTCAAAGGTGCAGCTGTCGTTTCTTATGAAAACAATGATTTAATCCAATTGATAAAAGATTCGATCATTTCCCAAATAAAAAATTTTGCTTCCGGCGCTTCGCCTTGGGAAGGAGTATCTGCTGGAGCTGCTGCTAAGGAAGCTGTCTTAGCCGCTGCACTATTCGATTTCACAACTGATGCTTGCTCTGTCTCTGTTCCAGCTGCTGCTGATGCTTCACCGCTTACAGCATCGATAAAACATAACGGCGGGAACAATACACACCACCAATTTTGTCCGCCGCCTTCACCAAGTGTAATACGAAGGGCTTCATAGTCGCCAGCAGGGTAAACTTGATTGCCGTACATTTTTGTCGGGAACGGTACCATTCCAAGCTCTGCGGATGAGCCATATTCAAAGCCGCGGCTCTTTAGCACTTCTGCTGTAATGCGTTCAATTTCAGGCATATTGGCGAGAATCGTCTGACGTGCTTCCTCAATCGTCTGAGGTCCCGTCACCCAGCTATTCATCGCTTTAACGATTTCATCCCGGACAAGACGTTTCACGACTTGATCAGCAGGATTATCGGAATTGGCTAAAATACGAAGGCGAATGGCTTCCTGCGGAATTTCTCCGCCTGCAACCGCAGCATCCATTTGCTGAGCTTCCCAGCTCATAATTAAAATGATAAGTGCAAAAATAATAAAACCATATGATTTGCGATAAACAAATTTATTAGACTTACCCGAATTAGAATGAGCGGATTTAGAAATATTGGAATAGGAATGAATAGAATAATGGCTGGACATATAACACAAGCTCCTCTCGTCGCACCCGTCAGTGCGTCTGCTTGCGTTCCGGAACGTATCTATCCGTCATTATGTCCGTTATGCTTAATATATAAACCTATCAATCTATCTATTATTTATCTTATCGCAGACGCTCTTCTAGCAAGTTATACTATTTTCAATAAATGAGAAGGATGGATGAAGAATGGATTTCCAAAATACTTATGCAGCGTATCGACCGCTGCTCCATTCCATTGCTTATCGGATGCTTGGCACATTCAGCGAGGCCGAGGATTTGGTCCAGGATGTGTTTGCAGACTACAGCCTTTTGGACCCTAGTGAAATTAAAAATGAGAAGGCCTATCTCGTTCGAATGCTCACTAACCGCTCGATCAATCTCAGCCAATCCGCTCGCAAAAGAAAAGAAGTATATGTTGGACAGTGGCTGCCCGAACCAGACGTCAGCACCGTAAAACAAGACCCTGCTGAAATTTATGCGGAGCATGAAGAGATTTCCTACGCGCTGCTTGTCATGCTTGAGCAGCTCACAGCCGTTGAGCGGGCTGTGTTTATTTTAAGAGAATCGCTTCAGTACGATTATGAGGATATTGCTTCATGCTTACATAAAACGACAGCAAACTGTCGTAAAATATACAGCCGAGCCAAAGAGAAACTTCAGGAAGATAGGTCGATGCTACCCATGAACACGGATAAAGCCGAGACCCTCACTGTTGCCTTCATGGAAGCAGCTTCCTCTGGAAATTTCGAGAAATTGATTTCTCTTTTGTCCGAAGAAGCGATTCTTGTCTCCGATGGAGGAGGCAAGGTACGTGCAGCTATTTTCGCTATTATTAGCAGAGAAAGAGTCATCGCCTTTTTGAAGGGTGTTATTCCGAAGACCTTCTTGGGAGATGGCCATCAATTCGCTGACGTGAACGGACAAGCTGGTGTCGTCGTTAACCAAGCCGGTATGCCAAGAAGTGTGATCAGCTTTCGGCTCGATGAGGAAGGGCAGAAGGTTGAGCGGATTTATGTCATCTTGAACCCTGATAAGCTGAAGCATGTTCGGATCGAATGACCATTTGAAAATTTACGAACCGCCAATCGCTAACACAGGATGACTAAAGCATGACTAAACAAAGACGACTAAATAAAAAAAATTTTCAGCCTTCTGTCACAACCGATAACTGTGTTTTGTCTTAGAGGATGAAAGCAAATAATTAGAACATAGAGGAGAATGAGGAACATGACAGAAAGAGTCCAAATAGCAAAAGAAATACCTGCTGCATATCAGGCAATGAGCGGATTGGAAAAATACCTAGGCACTACGAGCATCGACAAGCAGCTGCTAGAATTGATTAAAATTCGCGCATCGCAAATAAATGGCTGTGCTTTCTGCATTAATATGCACACAAAAGACGCTAGAAGCTTGGGCGAGACTGAGCAGCGTATTTATGCATTGAGCGCTTGGCGCGATACGCCTTACTTTACGAAAGAGGAGCGAGCGGTACTCGCTTTGACGGAGGCTGTCACAGTCATTACGAAGGAGCATGTACCCGATGCGGTATATGAAGAAGTTGCCCGATATTTCGAGAGCAAACAAGTCGGCGAGATTATTATGGCTATTATTACGATCAACGGGTGGAACCGTCTTGCGATAAGCACCGGTATGATGCCGGAATAAGTGTGAGCGGATAAAATCGGAGAAAAAGCGCTAAGTGATGGGTTACAGCGAAAAAAATCTAGAAAATAGATTTATTTTACTGAGCCCAGTCAGGCTGCTGCTTGAAAATGGCTGCTTTAAATGAAATAGAGGCTTTCCCGAAGTAGATTAATCTACTTTTGGGGAAGCCTCTTTTGCTGCAAGCGAAGTTAACTCCTCGTTGCAATGACATGGCGCTCGATTCCAGCGTAGTCACTGATGATTCGAATGTCGTCCCATTGGGACATTTCGCGCATCATGTCGGCAACGATGCGAGGCTGGCCCATGCCGAGCTCGAATGCGACGATGCGAGGCATCTGCGCGAGCAGCGGAAGCTGCTCCAGCATGCGCCGGTACGGGATCAACCCGTCCGGCCCGCCTTCCAGCGCGAGATGCGGCTCATAGTCGCGAACTTCGCGCTGCAGCTYTAACATATCCGCCGCCGGTATATACGGCGGATTGGATACAAGCACGTCGATGCGAAGCTCGCCGTGCTGCAGTTCACCCTGCTCATGCCCATGTACAAATGGCATGAGCAGGTCGCCCTGCACGAATGTCAACCGATCCGCCGCCTCATGGCGGATCGCGTTCGTGCGGGCGACTGCCAGCGCGTCCGGCGATAGATCGGACGCGCATACGCGCCATGCGTGACGCTGCGAAGCTAGCGTCACGGCGATGGCGCCGCTGCCTGTGCCGACGTCGACAATCGTCGGCGGCTGCATATCCCCTGCAATCAGCGCAGGGGGCCAAATAAGATCAGCTGCTTCAAGCACAGCCTCGACGAGCAGCTCTGTTTCCGGACGCGGAATGAGCACAGCAGGCGAGACTGTAAATGGCCGCCCATAAAACCATTGCTCACCTATAATATATTGAACAGGCTCCCCAGCAGCCTTACGACGTATGAGGCCTTCCCATTCTGCTAACCGCTCTGCAGGAAATAAATCACTGCCATCACGCAGCAATGCCGCTCGATCCATATTCAGCAAATGCATGAGCAGAAGCTCTGCATTGTTGCGCGGCTCTTCCACCGCTTCCGATTGCAAAATCGCTGTCGCTTGCATGCAAGCTTGCCGCAATGTTAATGGCGCAACAAACCATTGCTCCTCCGAATGCTTGCTCATCCCTGCATCGCCCTTCCCACTTTAAAGTAACTTCCTTCTCCTTCATGCAGCAACTATAGCCACTCTTTTGCTATTACTGCCTCACAGCTAACAGCACATTCGACTATAATTCACTGCCATGCCCGATCTATTTATGTGCTCCACACGACCACTTGCCTTGCCTTCGCTTCCCCAAACGGAACAAAACGCCAGACCACTGATTGCTTATTGTAAGCAACCAGCGACCCAGCGCAAATTTGTTAAGCCATTTCACGTTCCATAAGATCAGCTTGCTCTGCGATCGTCAGGGAGGAAATAACCTCTGTCAAATCGCCGTTCATCACTGAATCCAGCTTATGAAGCGTTAATCCGATACGGTGATCCGTTACACGGCTTTGCGGGAAATTGTATGTGCGAATACGTTCGCTGCGATCTCCCGTTCCAACCTTGCTCTTACGCTCGCCCGCATACTTTGCTTCTTCCTCTTGACGGCGAACATCAGAGATACGTGCACGAAGCACGGCAAGTGCCTTCGCTTTGTTCTCATTCTGTGATTTGCCATCTTGGCAAGTCGCCATAATGCCGGTTGGAACGTGCAATACACGTACCGCGGATTTCGTCGTATTAACGGATTGACCGCCCGCTCCACTGGAACAGAACGTATCCACGCGAATATCCTTGTCGAAAATTTCAATCTCCACATCCTCAACCTCAGGCATAACAGCTACCGTAGATGTTGATGTATGAATACGGCCGCCTGATTCCGTTACTGGAATCCGTTGTACGCGATGAGCGCCGCTTTCGAATTTCATCTTGCTGTACGCGCCTTTGCCCGTAATCATAAAGATTACCTCTTTAAATCCGCCAACGTCGTTCTCACTGAAATCCATTAGCTCTACACGCCAGCCTTGTGCATCAGCAAACTTTGTATACATACGATATAACTCATATGCGAACAATGCTGCTTCGTCTCCGCCAGCCGCACCACGAATTTCGACAATAACGTTCTTGTCATCATTAGGGTCCTTCGGCAATAGAACGATACGAATTTGCTCATCAAGCTCAGCTTGGCGTTTGCTCAATTCGTCGATTTCCATTTTAACCATTTCACGCATTTCGTCATCGAGTTTCTCAGCTTGCATCAGCTTAGCGTCGTCCAGCTGCTCGGTAACTTGTTTATATTCCGTAAAGGCATCATATGCCTCTTGTAAATCCGACTGCTCCTTGGAAAGCTCTCTAAGCCGCTTGGGATCACTGGATACATCTGGATCACACAATAGCTCACTCAGCTTCTCATACCGGTCTGCGAGTGCTTGTAAACGGTCAAACACGATCATTCACCTCTGTTTATTCCATTAGGATAATGTTCATTATACCATATCATCGAGTTTCTATCGACTGCTGGTTTCGATTTACAGCCAGCTAATCATGCCCATTTTTACGAACCGCTTCAATCTTCATATGCCAGGCAACCGCCATTGGTTACTGAGCATCCAGCATGAATCCTGATTGCAACAAAACCCTGTAAGCGCAAAGCTGCACTTACAGGGCTCTATTATTCCCCTAATATTTACACGTTAAAACGGAAATGGATAACATCGCCATCACGAACGACATATTCTTTGCCCTCAAGACGAACTTGCCCCTTCTCACGAGCCGCTACCATCGAACCCGCAGCTGCAAGATCTGTAAAGGAAACAACCTCAGCACGAATGAATCCACGTTCGAAATCGGTATGAATAACGCCAGCCGCCTGCGGCGCTTTTGTTCCACTGCGAATCGTCCATGCGCGAACCTCTTGTACACCGGCTGTAAAGTAAGTGTATAGGCCAAGAAGCTTGTAAGCTGCACTGATCAAACGGTTCAAGCCCGACTCCGACATGCCAAGCTCCTCAAGGAACATTTCTTTGTCTTCGCCTTCAAGCTCAGCAATCTCAGCTTCAACCTTCGCGCTGATTGGCACAACTTCAGCACCTTCAGCAGCTGCGAATTCGCGTACTTTTTGTACGTACTCATTGCCGTCTGAATTTGAAACCTCGTCTTCGCTCACGTTAGCGGCATACAATACCGTCTTCATTGTCAGCAAATGCAAATCACGAACAAGCAGCTTCTCATCATCGCTCAGCTCAAGGCTGCGAGCAGGCTTATCGTTGTACAACGCTTCCTTGATGCGTTCAAGCACTTCGATTTCTTGAGCAACTTTTTTGTCTCCGCCCTTAAGGTTTTTACGGGAGCGTTCAATCTTTTTATCAACCGAATCAATATCCGCCAAAATAAGCTCCAAATTAATCGTTTGAATATCGCTAATTGGATCAACCTTGCCAGATACATGAGTAATGTTATCATCTTGGAAGCAGCGAACCACATGAACAATGGCGTCTACCTCACGGATATGCGCCAAAAATTTATTGCCCAATCCTTCGCCTTTGCTTGCACCAGCAACCAAGCCGGCAATATCGACAAACTCAAACGCTGTAGGCACGATGCTCTTAGGAACAACGAGCTCAACCAGCTTGTCCAAACGCTCATCCGGTACTTCAACAACACCAACGTTAGGATCTATTGTACAAAAAGGATAATTGGCAGATTCTGCTCCTGCTTGCGTTATTGCGTTAAACAATGTTGATTTGCCGACGTTGGGCAAACCTACTATTCCTGCTTTCAATGCCATGCTATAAGACACCCCTATTTTCCCGAAAGTAAACAACTCCAGCTATTATACCCCAGCGTCACCTACTTTGAAAGTGCCATCCGTCAAGCCTAAACGGCATTTGATGGCTTCCTTGGCAAATGAAGACGGTTTTCTGAACAATAAAAGCATTGTAAGTTGTGAAAACCTATAAAACCTGTATTTGAACAGACGTTTGTTTTTAACCCGTTTTATACCCCTAAACGATATTGTATTTGTGCCTCGCCGCAAGATAGTCACTTCTGAGAATGATAAGCCGCGCTGCGGAAATACTATGTTGGCGCTGGCTTAAGCTGTGCACACAAGCATCTAAAATTTGAGGAGGCAAGCTTATGGAAAATCAGACTCATAAGGGCAATTACAAAGGAACGACGAATATGAAAGCCAAAAATCAAGATATGGCATTCGTAAATGATACCATTGAGGATACGAAATCAGTAACAAATTTTACCTCGAAAAAGAAGAAAACGGATTAAAGGATAACTTCCGAGCCCTTATCTATAAAAAACCTGGGTTCTGCAAGCGTATCATCCACTTGTAGAATCCAGGTTTCTTGTATTAAGAATACATTACATCCGAAGCGGCGCTTCTTGCAGCTCTGCGCGCGATTGAAGATAACGGAAAAACGCTACCGATGCTTCGCCTCGCGTCACTTGTTTCTTAGGCAAAAACTTGCCATCCGATAAGCTCATAATTTTGAGACCTACAACAATGGCTGCCTGCCCCTTATTCTGGATCAGATCCGAGTCTTTAAACGAGACTTTAAAAATATGATCGTAATTCGCAAGCGCATTATAACCAAGTGCTCGCACGATCAGCTCCGCCATCTCATCACGGGATACTTTACCGCTAGGGTTAAAGGAGCCATCCCCAACATCTATCAAATTTTGTTCCAATGCACTTTCAACATAAACGAAATAACTGGAATCAGCAGCTACATCATTAAATGAGGCTTTACCACCAAGCTGATTACTGAAGGACATCGAGAGCGGCGATACTCCGCTGCTGCGCGCTAGCACCAGCATTTTAATCAGCTCTCCGCGTGTAACCGCCTCATTAGGACGCACAAGACCATCTTTCACATCAAGCGCTTTGTATGCAACCATTAGTTCAAGCTGACGCTGTGCAAAGTGTCCATCAATATCCTTAGCCTTTGGCTTCTCGAGCTGTGTGACATCACCTGTTTCCCGATTTCGCCAGCCGCCCGTCACTGCATCGAGGAACACCGACTCATCCATAAGCTTAGGCACTAATTGGTAAACTAGTTCTGCTTCTGTCTTTCTATCCACTTCGTCGCCTCTTATTTCACCTGAAGCAATCATCAGTTTATATTTCTCAATTGGAATAGGCTGCCCGTTCCATGTGAAGCTTTGCACAAGCCGATACGTAAGCTGTGTTCGGTAATAATTCAGCCAGCTGTCAACTGCCTGCTCCTTCTTAATCAAGGCAGGAGCCTCAGCTGGATATTCAAAGTTCGACAAATTAGCATCGTAATTTACAACTTCCCTAGTGCTTGAATGTATCGACAAGTTAATGTTGTCATATTCAACCACTGCGCCATAGATTTTGTGTACAAAATTGAAATAGTATTGACTAGGTTGCCCTGCGACAATTCCCTCATATTGCTTCGGATCAGGTTTGACCAGATATAGCTCATCCGTTAGCCATGGCAAACGTTTCTTAATTGCCTCTACCGCTGCTGTAGTCGCTTGCTCTAGCGTCACCTTTGTCCCGCCTGATTGACTTTGTTCGTTATACATATACGTATTGAAATGGCGAACCTCTCCAGTGCGACCGTTAACGGAAGCTGAAGCTGAGCCCACTTCCTTGCCATCCTTTTTCACTGTCCAATTCAGCTGCCAATAAGCTTCGGTTTCACCTGTGCTCTCATCGCTATTTTCACTGTAGTTGGAACCATTCAGCTCCACCCCTGCCGGCAGCGCAAAAGCAGCTTTTACCGCATCTATCGCTTGCTTCTCGGTAACTGCCCCTGCCTTCGGCTTTTCGCCTAAAGGTTTCTCGGATATAGGTGTTTCCGATATCGTTCCCGCTCTAAAATAACTGTCTCTCGACTGATCCTTTAGCTGGCCAGTCACCGCATCGATCGATATAGGCTGAAGCTCATAACTAAGCAAAGGTTTCCTTTTCCCCTGCATATTGTAAGGCACGATATAAGCTAACAGTGGAGCTGCTGCTGCTCGCAGCTTTTCATTTGCCTCTGCTGCAGACAGCTTTGCATCTACTTTCGGGAAAATAATTGTATCATCCCACTGCAAGGAAAATCTTCGGACATGCCCCTCACTATCCACTTCAAGCTCTATGTAGTTATCTACATAGGGTATGTCATTCACCAACCGATCATAACGAATGGAATGCACAACCTCACCCGTTAGCGGTGGACGCAGTTGAACACCATAATCAGGATTGTACTGAATTTGTCCTTTATAATCAGCTGCGATTTTATCTATGAATTGGAGCGCAATCTGCTGAGCGGCATCACGTTCAACCTTAAGCGGATACGTTGGTTTGGCAGATGGGTTATCGGTATAAGAGTTGAACTCCAGAAGCTGACCTTTATCCGCATGAATACGAACGTAGATGCTTCCCAAGTGCTTGCCGTTCACCTTTTTCACGAAATCCAGTCCCCAAGCATTGCGTTTGCCGCTAGCCATCACTTCCATATTAAGACTAGCCCCTTGGAGGACATACTCCTTCGGAATGCTTACATACTGCCTCGCTAGTGCTTCCGCTTTCTCTTTCGTTATTGCTACATCAACTGGAGCTGCAAATCCTTCTTTCATGATGTCTCCTTCCGACGATGGCACGGCATTTGCTGCTGCATTCGTCACTGCTGGCTTGTTTGAGCTTTCAGCAAATGCCGTTGCTGGCAACATACTCATAAGCATCGCTGTTGATAGCACTACCGCAAGCCTCTTTCGATGATTGATCCTCACTGCTTCACCCTCCAATGCTTTTCCAATTTATTCATAAATTAGACGCGCCATACATTGCGGAAGTTGCACAATAAGCGAAAAAAGACTGCCCAAGGCGCTTGTCCTTTAGGCAGTCTTTTACAATATACAGTTAAAGCTGCTACGCCGTTTTTCTACGTTCAATATATGCCCATATTTTTTGCAAAATATAAATACCGAGCCAAGAGAACAATATAATAAACAGGGGCATAACGGTAAAGTTATATCGATATTCCGGTACGAACACTAGTCTAATCATCGTCATGACGAAGATGACCACCGCCAGCATGGCTGCAGGATGTCTCCATCTCCATATAAGCGCAAGCAGAGGAATAATCGTGCTGTATATAATCAGTACATGTAAGTATGCTACCTTCGGATAGGCATGGTACATAGGAGAATGACCTGAGCCGAAGAACATATGCGTATAAGTATATTTAAGCTTTCCTACCGTATACCATTTTACATATTTCCAGGTTTGCTGCGTGAAGCCGGCCTTGATGCGCGCCCATGCAACCTCATCCTGCGTCAATCCCGTTGGATCAACGATCTTGTCAGTATAATCTTTATTCGGATAAGTACCCGCTTTGAACGGATTGGACTGAGAAGCAGTCAATACAAATTCATTTAATGAAACGACATTTCTTATCCACCAAGGAAGCATCGTAGCCGATAAGCATAGTCCAGTAATAACACCCATTAATAGAACTTTTTTGAAAATAGCCCATTTGGATATAACCTCGGTCTGCACACCCGGTTTTTTCTTGAACCATTTCTGCAGCAAAAACACTCCGTACAAAGGAACAAAAATCGGTAAAAATTCAGCCCTAACAAGTACTGTCAGGCCTAACAAGATACCCGCTAACGCAGCATCGCGCTTTCGTTCGGTACGAAAGGCATATAACTGCATAGACAGATAGGCCATTAAGAGAAATAATGCGAGCGTTTCTGTGAGAACTGCTCCATTTGCCCAAATGAAGGGATGATAAATTGCACTAATAAAAAACGCTACAATTGCCACCCATTTGTTTCTTGTTGCCTGCATCGCAATCATATAAATGATAATGAGTGTAGCCATGCTAATTAACACCTGTACCCAGCGAATAAGAGGGAACGGCTCTACGCCGATTTGATCAGCCACCAGATACATACCCGTCATGAACAGTGGATAACCCGGTGTTACCCTTGCATTTGGAACCTCTTCCTTGTAGGCGTAAATGCCTTCATCAAGCAACCGGTGCACCATCTCATCGTAATACTTCGAATCATGTGAAATGTTATGTTTGACCGATGTAAGAAAATCAACCCTCAGCCACAAGGCAAGCATAAAAATAAGAACGATCGCTATCGTCCATGCTTTGTTTTTCCTAACCCATTCCACCACGTAAATTGATCCTCCCCAATGTTGAAAGCGGCTTATTTCCAAGCGAGTACAATTACACCCGCCAAAATAATAGCTGCGCCTATCCAGCGCTGCAGCGGTACCGATTCGTTAAATATAAATACAGCTGCAACCAGCGCTATTACATAAGCCAAGCTTTGCAGCGGATAGGCAAGGCTAAGCGGCAGCTTCTTGAGTACGTACAACCAAAGAACGGTAGCAATTCCGTACAAAACAAGTCCTGACCATATATGAGGCGACCACAATAACGATACCCATGTGTCGCCTTTCGCCGTATCCATTTTGTTCATTCCTGTTTTCCACAATAACTGGCCAGAAACAAGCAGCAAAATATTAAGAAACAATATGATATATGCCATTATGAATCCGACCTTTTGCGCTCATGCAGCTCGTGATGTAAAATTCCAAGCTCTTGTGTAAGACGAATAACCTTCTCCGACAATTTGGATACAATGACTGTAAGATGCAAAATAAGCATAATACAAAATAAAATTCCGACTAGAAAAAGCAATGCCGGCGCATAAGCGATACCAATCGCGTGGGCCAGCGTATCAATAATCTGGACGCGTACAGACAATATCAGCATCACTACACCAAACAACAGCCAGAGCATTGAATACTGCTCACGGAGCAATCTCCGGTTAATCAACATAATCAGCACGAACAAAAAAACCACACTTGTGATAATCCACAAGGCTTGCATGGTGTATCCTCCTTAAAGTTTGCAGAGCAAACTCTCATCGTAAACATTTTTCTAAGATTGAACCTTGACTGGCTTCGTTGCTTTCAAGCTGCGAATGAATAGCGACAATGTTACCTTAACCATATAATAAACCGAACGCATCGCATTTATTGATGACGTACCGCCTGTACGTGCTTCCATCACGACAGCTACCTCGCTTGTACGCAATCCGCTGCGATGAATGAGCACGATGGAATCCACTTCTGGATAGTCTGTCGCATAATCGCTTTGGAATACAGCAATCGCACGTTTATTTGCAGCGCGGAACCCTGAGGTAACGTCCAGCACACGCTTGCGTGTCATTGCAGTAACAATAGTAGATAAAATCTTGATACCGACTCTGCGCGTTGCAGAGGACAAGAAGCCGGTTTGTTCAATAAAACGTGAACCAATCGCCAAATCCGCTTTCCCGCTAAGCACGGGGTCCAAAATCAAATGAAGCTGCTCCGCCTTATGCTGACCGTCGCCATCCACTTGAACGGCAACATCATAGTCATAGCGGTGGGCATAACGATATCCCGTCTGCATAGCTCCGCCGATGCCCAAATTGGTCGGAAGTGTAATAACAGAAGCACCATTCGCTTCAGCTACTTCACGTGTACGGTCTTTGGAGCCATCATTAATGACCAGAATATGAGCAGATGGGCAATGTGTCTTCACATCATGTATCACATGGCTTATGCTGTGCTCTTCATTATAAGCCGGAATAATGATCAAAATTTTTGAAGATGTCATACCTTGCCGCAGGGACTCTCCGGTAACCGTTTTGTCCTTTTTCGTACTGACTGCGTTCACTACATCACCACTCCATAAATCAAAGTTAGGGCACGCTGCTGCGTACAATTATTTTTAATTCTACTAACTAAATTAGTATAAAGCAACAGATAAGGTTGGTATAAACGCTTATTATTTCCTTAACATTTGCTTAATTAGGTCGAATTTTACATTCACACTTAGTACCTTTTATACCAATATTATCTTACTGAAAATAAGAGTTTCCAGAAAAAAAATATCGCCTGACACCAGTTGCTCACTGATACCAGACGATATTAAGACGGTTATTTATTACAAAATGTTGCTTACATTTGGCCGGAAATTTTTGCTTTCAAAGCATCTTTGGATTGTACGCCAACCATTTTGTCAACGGGTTGACCGTCTTTGAACAAAATCAATGTTGGGATACTCATAACGCCGAATTGTGAAGCAAGTTCTGGCTGCTCATCAACGTTAATTTTAGCAATTACTGCTTGGCCTTCCAGCTCAGCGGAAAGCTCCTCAACGATTGGTAGCTGCATTTTGCAAGGTCCACACCAAGGTGCCCAAAAATCTACAAGAGAAACGCCGTTTTGAATGGACTCGTTAAAGTTTTCTTTCGTCAATGCTACTGCCATTTCAATCATCCTCTCCAAACAATGTGTATGATAAAGGGAATACCCGTCTCACCGTTAAATGAAACATCATTTGCTAACCGCATGCGTGAATTTGCTTCAACACATCCTGAATCGTAATCGCGCTAAAATGACTTTCCAACTGCTTCTCCGCTGTACAAAATATGCCGAACATCACTTGATTCATATTCGACCCAACAACACAATCCATCTCTGGGTTGCCCGAGCACCAGCTCGGAATTAGCGAGCCTTGTGCCATCACGCGATAGATATCGGCAAGTGTTACCACATTAGGGTCAATCGTCAGCCTATAGCCGCCTCCTGAGCCTTCACGGGTATCTACATATCCACTGCGGCGCAAACCACCCATTACCTTGCGAACACGAGCAGAATGTGTGCCGACATTCTCGGCGATCATATCACTGCTAGCCATTCTTTCCGGTAAATAAGCCAAGTAAACGAGACTGTGTACGGCAATCGTAAATTCGCTGTTCACTGTTTAAGGGCCTCCCTGCTTTATACTGTAATTTTATCCGTTACAGTTAAGTTTGTCAATAGGTCAGGTCGCCATCTCGCTTTCTTAGGATACGGCAGGAGCAATCACGTTATTCCCCAACAGATTTTGGATTAACGGCAAATGTTTTTTTGGGTTTTCTGTCATGTTTGAAGGCTTCTGCTGAATAAATATGAAAGGTGCATCCTTAATTGATTTGAACGTATAAGAAGACATTCAAATCCAATGGGCACATGGCTTCCTACACTAGTTTTACATTGTAAAACTTTAAGGAGGTGACGCATAATGGCGTTATTTTGGAATCGATGGATAGTCATTCGTACGGAAGGGGGTTCTAGATCGGAGCTCATAGACCGATTGGAAGCTCATTTCAAAACAAATGGTTTGAAAACCAAAATCACCATTGAGGGCAATTCCTTGAAACGGATTCATGTGCTTAAAAAGGATGCCGATCTCGCCAAGACGCTGCTGGACGCGTTTGACGAGGAGCATTAAGATGTGCGGCAAAGCTTTGCCAAGCAGCGGCACCCTTGCAGGGCAGCCGCTGCTTGTGCTGCTTCCCTAGGACGAGCGTCCCACTACGGATGAATTCCTCATAAAACGATAGCCCTTACGGACGCCGTTCAGCACCCATTCGGGAACCGGAATCGGTTTTTTGGATAGAAAAGGCATGTAAATACGATTGTAGGCTTTCTTCAAATCATCCCACATCGTGCACGGCTCTTCCTTCAAAAAATCTGAAATATCAAGCACGATGCCTCTTCCATCCTTAATCATTACATTTTTTCCATGCACATCATGCGGGAACAAACCACGGGATCTTGCATACTCCAGCGCTAGATCAATATCTTCTATCGCCTTTTTTGGTATTGCTGCTCCATCAATGATGCACTGATATAAGGTCTTTCCCTTTAATCGCTTTAAAATCAAATAATAATGGCCTTTATGTTCTCCGGCATGATAACAAGTTGAAAAGGCAGGATGCGTGCCAATTCGCCGGTAAACCTCGCATTCACTCTCCCAGCCGTCGCGGCCTGGCGCATAAACCTTCACAGCTATATCCGAATAATCCTGATGTGTAAATACGCCTGCGTAATTGCCCGCCCCAAGCAGTCTCCAACCTCGCGGCGTCTCCGCTACCCGGATTGGATTTGTGGGGTCAACGCTATCAAGCACAAGCTCCGAGAGCAATGACTGCTCCATAAGAGCAATAAACGTATTCAGCTGCTTCTCCTCCATAGTAAGTACTCCTCTTCTCCCTATCTACATACATGCTTTCCTTTCATTGTAAGACCAGCAGCTGCAAAAATAAAGACCGCACCAAAAAGCTTTACAGCCCTTTTGCACGGTCTCGCTTCAAACTTGATCCTAATGGCCTCCACTTACTACTTTCAGTCCGATAACGCCTGAGATAATCATAGAGAGAAACAACATCTTGCGCCAATTTCTCGACTCTCCAAAAATGACCATACCCAGCACTACGCTGCCTATCGAGCCGATTCCGGTCCATATCCCATATGCCGTACTAATTGGAATCGTCTGTAACGCTTTAGATAAGAAGAAAAAGCTCACGAAACCAGCGCCAATCGCCCCTACCGTTCCCTTCCAGCGTTTAAAGCCATCAGAGAGCTTCATGAAAGTAACGCCGGCGACCTCACCGAAGCCTGATATGATTAAAAATACCCATGCCATTTTATGAACCCACCTTATCTTGTTCTATGTTGGTTACAGCCTTTGGTGCTTTGTCAGGAGCTGGCTTGTCATTTGACACAAGCTTAAGTCCAACTATGCCCCCTACAAGCAATGCGATAAAGAACAAACGCCAAAAATCAGCCGGCTCATTCAGTATAATAATGCCTGCGAGAACAGTGCCTACTGTTCCAATTCCCGTAAACATAGCATAGGCAACGCCAATCTCAATCGTACGCATTGCGCGGGCAAACAGCATAAAGCTTAGGACAAGCAGCACCACTGTTATTATGCTTGGAACAAGCACTGTAAAGCCCTCCGAATATTTGAGGCCAAACGTCCAGCCTACCTCAAGAAACCCCGCTAATAATAAAAAGACCCATTGCATTTTTTTCAATCCTCTCTCGCTGTCATCGTCCAAATCTGCCATAATGATTGCCACACCATTTGCTTCCTTTTCTCAAGCAGCTCTTTTCCATATATTTGATTCTCAACAAGGATGCCATCTACACATACATAAAAGGTAGCAATTAACCGTTCCGTCTCTTCCAGGTTAAACAACCCTTGTGACGCTCCCTTTTCCAGCACGCTAATAATTCCCTTGTTCAGTTCATACTCATAGCGCAATAAATCTTGATTGAGCTGATCGCGCAAATGGCGCGGCGGTACAAGCATCGTTTTCTTCAAGAAAGCTTGACCTGTCGTTAAATGAGTGAGATCGGTAAAAAAAGTAAACAGTCGATGTACTTGCTCCTTAATCGGCGCCTGATCCATATCTTGAAGAAGCTCTATAAACTGATTATGCTCTTCAACAATCATTTCCTGAATGAGCTGCAAGAACAGTTGTTCTTTCGATTTATAATGTGCATATATGGACGGCGTCTTAATGCCCACTGCCTTAGCAATTTCTGACAAGGATGCCCCCTCATAGCCTGATTCTGCAAACATCGTCAGCGCCGCCAGCTTTATTCGTTCCGACGTTGTTATTTCAGCACTCATGTCATTCCCTCCGATCCGCTTTCGTTCCCCTGCCTAACGAACGTTAGTTTTTCACAAATTTTAAAATGAAATAATCATTTAGTCAAGATGAAAATAACTATCATCAAATAAAGCCATGCATGCTCCCCCTTCATTGGAGATCATACATGGCTTTATTGTTATTGCTTTGAGGCTTGGCTATATTTCTTCCAAAGGGTAGACCCTCCATTAAAGATCATGCCGAGTGTAATGCCAAGCAGCGTAACGATAACGTTCAAAATAAGGCAGTAAACAAGCAGCAGTCCAAAATCGACCGTATTGTCCGAAAGAGGAAGCACTTGGCTTAGTATAAATGCGAGAAGCACGCTAAACGGAATCCAGAACAAAAATATGAAGATCGGAAAGTACCAATGCTGATTTCGAAAAAACTTTACGATCGGCAAAGCGAACGCAATAATCATAATCATGCAAATGATGTAGCTCTGCTCCACAATCCCGCTATAATAATAAGCTGTATATAGAAACACATTACTCACTGCAGCATAGATGGCACTTAAAACTAGTACCAACCGCATCGACCGCCGAAACAACAATTGCTCCTTCGTAACCTCTTCCATTACTCGCCTACGATTTCTTGGAGTGCCCGAATAAAGGCATCCATTTCTTCATCCGTTCCGATGCTCACCCGCAAATATTCATTAATCCGAGGTTGATCGAAATACCGGACCAGCACGCCCTTATCGCGCAGCTGCACAAAGATGTCCTTAGCTGCTATCGTTTTATGCGAAATGAAGATGAAGTTTGCCTTCGAGTCTGTTGCAGCAAAGCCGAGCTCCTTCACCTGCTCCGTTACACGTTCTCGTGTAGCAATGACCTTCTCCGTCGTATCTCGGAAATAAGCGTCATCCTCAAGAGCAGCAATGGCGCCTGCCAAAGCAAGCCGATCCATCGTATAGGAATTAAATGAATTTTTGATTCGATTCAATCCATCAATCAACTCCTCGCTGCCAAAAGCAATCCCAACGCGAAGGCCAGCGAGCGAACGGGATTTCGAGAGTGTTTGAACAACAAGCAAATTCGGATAGTCGTGAATAAGCTCCACTGCTGATTGTCCGCCGAAGTCAATGTAAGCCTCGTCGATGATAACAACCTGATCGGGATTGCTTGCAAGCAATGTACGAATATCATCGAGCGGAAGCAATTGAGCCGTTGGTGCATTTGGGTTTGGTATGATGATACCACCATTGTCCGAATGGAAAGCTTCGACTTGAACGTTAAATTGCTCGTCCAATGCGATAAGCTCTGTTTGCAAGCCATATAACTTCGCATACACCTTATAGAAGCTGTAAGTAATATCAGGGAACAGTACCGTCTTAGCCGGATCAAAAAAAGCTGCGAAAGCAAAAGCTAAAATTTCATCAGAACCGTTGCCCGCAAACACTTGCTCTGCTCGCAATCCGTAATAGGAGGCAGCTGCTTTCACGAGCCCCTCGCAAGTAGGATCAGGATATAGCCGCAGATCAGCATTAGCTGCTCCTTTGATCGCATCAATTACCTTCGGAGATGGCGGGTACGGATTCTCATTCGTATTCAGTTTAATATACGTCTTATCCTTAGGCTGCTCGCCTGGAACATACGGCACCAGTGAAGCAGTGAGCGGACTCCAAAATTTACTCAATGACGTTTCTTCCTTTCGTAATCGATATTTCTATCGCTTCTTTTCAATTATTTTAACATTAAAGGATTTGTTACTTACAGAGTCCGACGAACGACAAGCCTAGTCATCAGCAGTCCAAGCAGCGCGCCAAACGTATTAAGAATAATATCGTCAATGTCGAAGCTGCCCACCCGCGTCAACATTTGAGTAAGCTCAACGGCTGTAATCAACATAATCGTGACCATTGTCAGTCTAAATACTTTCAAGTACTTCTTATTTAATAAGGGCAGGAATATGCCAATCGGTATGAATAAGACAATGTTTCCGAATAAGTTTTTGAACCAAATGTCAGGATTGAAATGATCATAATGGATGATATATTTTTTTATCGTATAAAGCGGTACCAGATTATAGTTATACCCCTCGCCAAAATAACGGCCACGATGAAATAAAAGCCAGCACATGATCAAGGTGTAGAACAAAGCAATTACGGTAATCAACATATTCAGCAGAGAGCTTTTGAATATGGCTTTCGAATACCCGCGCATTCCCTACAATCTCCAAGGGACAGAATACACGTTAAACTCTGCCGCTCCTGTAATCGCTAGTCCGTTAAGCTGATGTCCTGTTGCACATCCTCCGTCAACGCCAATCTTCCCTGCGCCAAACCAAACATCTGGTTTTCCATGAATATCGATGGTTTTTGTATGGCCGAAAATAACCGTTTTGTTTACATTGGTCGGCCTCTCAAGGAATGGTTGTTTTATGTAAAGAAAATCTCTGGCAGGCTGCTGTTTCCAATTCAAGTAATTCGGATTAAGACCCGCATGTACATATATAAAGTGTTCATCCTCATGATAATAGGGCAGGTTGTCCAGAAAAGTCATATGATGCGCGTAACGCTCCTGAACAGCTATTTTGGCTTGATCGATAACATACTCAATCGGACCTTGCTTAATGCCAGCATAGCTCTCTGCGGTTTGCCTGCCGCCATGGCCGGTAAACTTAAGCAGCGCCTGCTCGCTTCGCTCCAGCATAACATCAACGAGCCTCTCGTCGTGATTGCCTTGAATGGCAATTGCTCCATCCTTTTGGACTAAGCCGATGACCTGCTCCACCACTTCTCTGCTTTGCGGACCCCGATCAACGAAATCACCCAGCAGCATAAGCTGATCCTCGCCGGGACAATAATTCATACGTTCAAGCAAATCATTAAAAGGTGTATAACATCCATGAATATCACTAATCACAAGCGTTCGCTTCATATACGCCTCCCCGAGATCACCAGATCTCTTTCTACACCGTCCAGTACCGCTACCTTAGGCAAATGACCCCAAACCTCAAATCCAAACTTGCGAAGCAGAGCGAGGCTCGGCTCATTATGTCCAAATACAAAACCAAGCAGCGTATTTATCCCCAAGCCCGGACTTGCCTCAATCGCTTTCTGAATCAGTACCGTTCCAAGACCAAGCTTGCGGTATTCTTCCGCTATATAAATGCTTATCTCGGCAGTCGCATTGTAAGCCGGCCTGCCATAAAACGATTGGAAACTAAACCAAGCTGCGATTTCCCCTTCAATCGTTAATACCCATAGCGGCCTGAAATCAGGGGAATGGTCATCAAACCACGCTTTTTTGCTAGCTACAGTAGCTGGCTCAAGATCAGCCGTCACCATTCTGCTTGCAATTGTTGAATTATAAATATCAACAATACGCCCCAGATCACTTAGCTGCGCATCGATAATTTCATATTTGAGTTCTTTGGTCATACCTGCCACCTCTTACCCTTCTACTTCTAGATGGATGCTGCTTTAAATAGGCCTATTACAACTTTGACAAATTATATCACATCGCTGAATGTTTAAGCATCTATGCTGCATGGTAGATTCCGTCTAATTCCGCCTATAGAGGGCGAGCTTCTTCAGACCCCTTGTCCCTGCCTATACTTGTTATAATCTTCAGGCGTGTTGAGATTCGTAAAAACAGATACACCATGCTGCTCTAGCAGAGAAACCTCGATGGTTTGAAGCCGGCGCAATAGACCCATGAGACGATAGTCTTGATCCTTTAGCGCTTCTTCTATTTGAATGGCAATGCTAGCATGATAGAGAGCATGAAAAGGCTGGTCAGACGCATGGATTACGTCTACCCCTTTTTCCACATGAGTCATTAGATCAGCAAGCAATCCTTCGGACAACTGCGGCATATCACACGCCATAACAAATACATAACCCTCTGCAATCATGGACAAGCCCGCGTGCATTCCCGATAACGGGCCGCATTTTGAATAATGGTCCGTCACGAAGCTTACCGTCTCTCCTAATTCTTCAAGGCTTTTACGATAAAGCTCTTCACGCTGAGGCGTTCCTACTGAGACAACCACATGCTGCACAAGCTCTGTTAGCTGTTGTACAAGACGATATAGGAGCGGTTTGCCTTCAATAAGCAGCAGCGCTTTGTCGGCTCCCATTCTCGTGCTTAAGCCTCCAGCTAGTATTAAGCCATAAATATCATGCTTCGCCATCTTCTCATCCCCCTCTAAACAGAAAGAAAGCCTGCCGAGCACTCAGGCAAGGCAGGCTTGTATTATTTTTGACGGGTTTACGCCTTGGACGGATCGAACGAGCTCTTTAATGAAACGATTCGGTTGAAGGCAAGCTTCTCACTTGTTGTATCCTTCGGATCTACATTAAAGTAGCCGTGACGGAAAAATTGGAATTTATCGCCGCCGACAGCATCTTTCATATTAGGCTCAACAAAGCCTTGCAATACTTCAAGTGAATTCGGGTTGATGCATTCCATGAAAGGTTTGCCTTCATCTTCCGCTTCGCTCGTAATGAGCGGTTCAAACAAACGGAACTCAGCAGCTATCGCCTGAGAAGCTTCAATCCAATGAATGGTGCCTTTCACTTTACGTTCATTAAAGCCGGATCCGCTCTTCGTCTTCACGTCATAGGTACAGCGCAGCTCAATCACATTGCCCTCTGCATCCTTGATCGCCTCTTGGCATGTAATGAAGTAAGCATGTTTTAGACGCACTTCATTGCCAGGGAACAGACGGAAATATTTGTTCGGAGGATTTTCCATGAAATCATCCTGTTCAATGTATATCTCACGCGAAAACGGAATTTGACGGATTCCCATCTCTTCGTTTTCCGCATTATTTTCGGCATCAAGCAGTTCGGTTTGACCTTCTGGATAGTTTGTAATGACCACTTTAAGCGGACGCAATACAGCCATCGTACGAAGCGCCTTCAGCTTCAAGTCTTCTCTTATAAAATGCTCCAGGTTGCGCTCATCCACTAGGCTGTTGCTTTTCGATACACCGATCTCACGGCAGAAAGCACGCAGCGATTCCGGTGTATAGCCTTTGCGGCGCAAACCGCTGATCGTTGGCATACGCGGATCATCCCAGCCGTCTACTGCCCCTTCATCCACCAATTGCTTCAGCTTGCGCTTGCTCATAACGGTGTTCGTTACGTTCAGGCGGGCAAATTCATATTGATGCGGTGTGGAAGCCATCTCACATTCAGCTATCGTCCAATCATAGAGTGGACGGTGGTCCTCGAATTCCAGCGTACAGATCGAGTGCGTGATGCCTTCAATGGCATCGCTTAGCGGGTGAGCATAGTCATACATCGGATAGATGCACCAAGCATCTCCCGTGCGGTGATGATGCGTATGCGCAATGCGATACAACACAGGATCACGCAATGTGATGTTCGGTGAAGCCATATCAATTTTTGCGCGCAGCACCTTTTCGCCGTCCTTAAATTCGCCTGCGCGCATGCGTGCGAACAAATCAAGGTTTTCCTCTACTGTACGGTTCCGATACGGGCTTTCCTTGCCTGGCTCAGTCAACGTGCCGCGATATTCGCGCATTTGCTCAGCTGTCAGATCACATACATATGCTTTGCCCTTTTGAATAAGAAACACCGCACGATTGTAAAGCTCTTCAAAATAATCGGAAGCAAAGCGAAGGTCGTCCCATTCGAAGCCAAGCCAGCGAACATCCTCTTGGATGGACTCTACATACTCAGTATCTTCTTTTAACGGATTCGTATCGTCAAAACGCAAGTTTGTCTTGCCCTTGAACTCATCAGCCAGCTCAAAGTTCAAGCAAATCGACTTGGCATGTCCAATATGCAAATAGCCATTTGGCTCTGGCGGAAAACGAGTGACGATTTCTTTCACTTGGCCGCTCTTCAAATCTTCGACTACGATGCTTTTTATAAAATTCGAGGATGAGGACTTGTTATCTACTGCATTCTCCATCTGCGACCAACCTTTCCCACGGAAAATATTTATCCTCTTATAATACACAAATTCCCGTCAAATTATAATACTTAGTATGTATATGCCACTTTCAGAGCACGCTCCCGAGCCTAGCAATCCAGCGCACTAGAACGAAATAATGCCGGAAGAATAAAGAAATACGAGCAATACCAGAATAGGCGCCACATAACGCAGCATGAATAACCATACTCGCAGCCACCATGCAGACAAGCCTGACTCCTTAGCTCCGCCTTTCCATACATACCCGACAAATATAGTAACGACTAGTCCGCCAAGCGGCAGAACGATGTTAGTGCATACAAAATCAACCCAGTCAAAAAACGACTTTCCGCCAAACGTAAGCCAAGGTATTTTGTCACCAAGCGATAACGCCGATGGCACCCCAATAACGAAGCAAAGAATGGATAACAAAATAACTGAAAAGCTTCGGCTCCAGCCAAATTTCTCACGAACGAAAGCAACCGGCACCTCAAGCAGTGAGATGGTTGAAGTAAGCGACGCAAAGGCAATCATCACGAAGAACAGCCCTCCAAACAGCCACCCTAACGGCATCGCTGAGAATGCTGCAGGCAAGGCTACGAATACGAGACCAGGGCCTTGCGAAGCCTCGAGTCCAAATGCGAAGGTAGTAGGGAAAATAATCAGTCCTGCAAGAAGTGCATAAACAATATTGCCTGTACCTACTGCTGCTGTTGCTAGAGAAAGCGACTGCCGTTTATCCACGTACGCCCCATAAGTAATAATGGTACCCATGCCAAGGGAAAGGGATAGGAAGGCATGGCCAAGCGCTACGAATGCAGACTCCGCTGTCAGCTTGCTAAAGTCAGGCTTTAGAAAAAAGGCTGCGCCTTCGCCGGCTCCATCCAGAAACATAACACGCACACAAAGTACAATGAGCAATACAAGCAACCCTGGAATGAAAATTTTATTAACCTTTTCAATGCCTGCCGATACACCTCGAATAATGATGAGGCCCGTTAGAAGCAAGACGATGAATTGCCAGAATACCGGCATCCAGCTTCCATTAAGATCACTGAACTGCTGCGCAAAATCATTATTTTCAAATAGCTGCCCTGTAAAAGACAACATCGCATAATGCAAAGTCCAGCCTGCGACTATCGCATAGAACGACAATATAACGAACGCTCCCAAAATGATAATAACGCCGAAGCCGCTCCACAGCTTATGCGCGCCCAGCCGAGTGAACGAAGAGGACGCATTGCCGCGGCCGCCTCGACCTACTGATAGTTCCGCTAGCAGCACCGGCAGTCCTACTAGCAGCATGCATATAAAAAATAGAAGAAAAAAGGCCGCTCCTCCATATTTACCTGTAATATACGGGAACCTCCACATGTTGCCGAGTCCGACCGCACTTCCTATTGCCGCCAAAATAAATCCTGAGGACGTAAACCGCTCCCCTGTACCGCTCTCCCCGCTTTGCGAGGCTCCTTCTTGTTTTTGATCCTTCATAAGCCATTCCTCCTGTAATAATCTAAGCTGTCTGCGACTTATCTATTGCTCCGATGGGTAGTATAACCTTTTTCAAAAAATATATCTGCAAGCGCACGGTCTGAGCCGGCATAGTTCCATTTGAAAAACCCACAATCGAACAGGCTGCAATGTGTATTGGCGATGATTACTTTGTGCTTCGCCAATCATCAGAATGGTGGCACGAACGGTATCATAAATCAACATATTTCACACTTCCTCATTGCCGCTCCGTTTTCACTTCTATTTATTCATTTGATTCTATTTAACAGGACTGAATAACTTTTATTTTTGCACATATAAACCTTTTTAAACTTCGAATTACTCATGTACATGTAAAGGATTATTCCTTATATAATAAAGCGATACGTTAAATACGCAAAAATCTTTATCTGAATATAATTGCATATATAAAACTTTAATTCGAGATCGAAAAATGCTCAAATATCGAGTTTCAAGATATTTAAGACCATCAAAAAATGGACAGAAACGATTAATCGTTTCTGTCCATTTTCAACTTCTATCTTATATTAATTTAATAGAATGTAAGTACGATATTTTCATAAGAATTGCAGGATCAAAAGGCACAGTATGAAGTGTATGATGAGCCCAACAATTAACTCTTAAACTGAGGTTAAGCCGATCACATTTTGCTTAATAGACGCTGTGTGAACGTGGAGTTGCATCCATTGTTCTCCCAAGTAAAAACCCATCTATTGCTCGTTGATCACTCTATCAAAACCTCAGCAATTACCCGTTGATTTTACGGCATTGCGATAGCATATTGATCAAGCCTCGCATATCTCGTCGTCCGTAATGATCCTACTTTATTCGATATCACTTCTATGAACCATCCAATTCACGTATATAGAAGTATGCTTTGCATTCACTTCCAAAGGTCAAAGCATAGTCCTTCATATCGAAGAATGTATGGTTATAAGGAAGCTATTCGCCATTAGACGCCAGTCTTACCTACAAAACGACTAAAACAACCATTAAATGGGCTTTTTTTCGCCCGGAAGCCGCATGTATTTCATTTTTAAGTGAGGAAGCACTATAGCAGCTGCTCGATATTAGCCTTCATTTCGGAAGGTTCATCGGTCGATTCGAACCGTTTTACGACATTGCCTTCACGGTCAATTAGAAATTTAGTAAAGTTCCATTTGACTGAGTTGCCTTCGAGGTAATGAGGCAGCTTCTCCGAAAGGAAAGCATTGAGCATTTTACCGCTAGGGTTGCTTGTGTCAAAACCTTGGAAAGGCGCATCTTCCGTTAGCTGCTTGAAAAGAGGATGAGCGGTTTCATCCCGTACATCGGTTTTCTCAAAGAGAGGGAATGTCACTCCGTAGTTCAACTGGCAAAAGCTTTGAACATCAGAGTTTGCACCCGGCTCCTGCTCGCCAAATTGATTACTTGGAAAACCAAGAATCTCAAGACCTTGATCTTTATATTGTTCATATAGTTTTTGCAAATCCGCGTATTGCGGTGTAAAGCCGCATTTGCTTGCTGTGTTGACGACAATTAGCACCTTACCTTTATATTGTTCCATGCTTTGTTGTTTACCATTAATGCTTTGCAGCTCATGTGAGTAAATGCTCATTGTTTGTTGCCTCCTCTAAAATATGTGAGTTATAATAAATTAAATTGTACACAATTTAATTATTACATAGAATACCATGCGAAACAAATGAATGTCAAACCTAAAGCGTTTATAGGAAAAGCGAAACATGTTTATAAAATCGATTATCCAGTCGCTATATGTAATCCCCTGCGCTGACCACCGTTTTTTTATAGCTGCTACGCAAAAAAAGACTGCTCCTCTTGCGAGTTACCTCGCGCCTCGGTGCAGTCCCATTATTTATAATTGCGATTGCTTCTTTCTACTGCCCAGCCATTCCGTGAACAAAGCATAATCCTGCTCCACTTGATCTGCGTAGGAAAGCGCCCAATTGGCAATTGACGTGCAAAAAGCATCCTCGTCATTGCCCATCGCCTTCACAATCTCAATCTCACTGTGATACGCGAGAATACCTTGCGCTACATCGGCATCCGCCCTCGCATGCATTTTTGCGGTCAGCCTGCCCATGCTCGTCGTAACCGACAGCAAATCCCCAGCCGTATCAAGCGCTTCTAGCTTAAGCCGCTTCTTATATGGTGATCGCTCACGCACATAAAACTGCCGCTCTCCAATGGATAGCCATCCAAGATACGGGTCTGCCTCATGGTGCATCGCTCTCTGAGTCATGGTTACGCGCTGTCCCTGATGCTCAAACATAGACCAAAATGTCTCATCATAAGGCATAAAATAAGCTGGAACCGGAACGCGCACTTCCTTTACCTCAAGCACGATATCGTCCTCGCCTTGTGCATCTTCGCCTGCTTCAATCAGTACATAGTATCTATCGAGCCCAATAGATGCTGTCCCTGAGCCATGCTTCACTGCAATATCCTTTACCTGAAAATGACGCAATTCCTCTGAATCATCGGCTTTGACGGTATCTAAATACATCGGCCATGCTTGCAATAAAGCCTCACGTTCTTCGTCAGTCGGAGCTACAATTTCATCTGTCGTTGCAAACTGCCTATGCTCTTGTACGAGCGCCGTAACCTTTTCAAGGAAATGCTGATCCTTGCGTTTTTGCAGTTTTTTGAGCAGCTTCTTGACGGGACCTTCCGCACGCTCAATGTCAATCACATAAGTGCCGGGGTCATCCTTGCCCTTTGCGAATCGGCGCATCTGCTTGGAATAGGCCTGTAGATAAGCTTCAACCGCGCTAATCTGATTAGCATGGGTTTGTCCTTTAAGCCTGCCGACGAGCGCTATACTTACCGACATTCGCATCAAATCATACAAATACGAGCCCAGATAACCTTCATCAAAATCATTCACATCATAGACGAGCGTACCTTGCTCATTGCGGAAAGCACCAAAGTTCTCAAAGTGCAGATCGCCTTGAACCCAAGTGGGACGCCCTTCAGGCGTGTGATAAGGAAACCAAATTCGTGATGCGTCAAAATAAAATAAATAAGCGCTGCCGCGAAAAAAAGAAAATGGCGTTTCCGACATTTTAAGATACTTTTCTTCACGTTTGCCGCGCTCAAGCTTCATTATTTTTTGATCAAATTCTTGAAAAATCGCAGATAGTGTCCGTCTTCTAAGTTTGCTCTGGGTCAGCTTCACTCGTTCTGTCAGCTTCGAATCCATACATTCTCCCCCATTCAACTTACATTTCTACTTTTTGCAGTCTCATATAATCACTAATCATAGCCAAGCGCCATGGTAGAATCATGCCAAAAGCGAGCAAATAGAAAACCGCCCCGGTTTGCGGAATCGACATATATTGCTCTACGACACTATGTAGAGACAGCCTGATTATGAACAGCGTCAGCATAATAAAAACAAACGCCTTAGATCGTCTTACATAGATTTCCGACTTCACGCGTTCCAAACGGGTCGTGACGATTAATGGGAAAGCAAAGATCAGCATGCCGGTCAAAAAAGCAGCTAACCCCCAAAACCATGGAATATGCGTCTGGGAAAAGGCAAACATGACGAAGCCTGTTGCCATGCCTAACGGCGGTATGATGATTTTGCGCAATGAGGTCGGCCGTTTACCCGCGCGCATACGCAGGACAATAAGTGTAAGACCGGCCAGAGCAGATATGACGATGGAACCAACTTGAATCACTTGCGTTGACAGCAGCACCGCTAATTACCCCCGTTTTCATGGTGTGGATGCCCTATTTTTATAATCGCGAAAATGCTCTTAATCCTTTACAAGGCAGCAATAAATTACTCTTTATTCCATCGTACTTCAAAACCATAAACATCGCAAACATACGCTATTTTTTTAAACCTGTGATCGTCTATGGAAGCTTCTCCTCTTGTTTGAAAAGTTCCTTGTTATCATCTAGCTTCATGTTAGCTGCGATGTAAGAAAGAAGCTGAAGCCGGTCGCAATAATAATTGAAACATTAATCCAGAAAATTAAGAAAGTCATGAGCGAGCTCATATCCTACGACTCGTTGTCGATTGCCACGATAAAGAGGGATAAGCCCTCCTTTTGAGCATAACTTTTTCAATAAATTTACTGCTGTTTTATGATCAATACCAAAATGACGCTCCACATCCTTTGGCCTGATTAAACGAGCCTGTTGAACTGCAAGCCGTATAATTTCTTTCTCTACTAGTTGAATTCGTGTTATTGGTGCTCGCCTAGCCTGGTACCTGCTCATCACCATTTTGAGCATGGTCATACATATCTCAGGATTTTTCTCAACATCATCATAAGCGAATGAGATGACCGGATAACCCATCGCATGCAAAAAGGTTTCGCGGTTTAGTTCATGGCAATATTTTTGTCGATCCATGTCTCTAACATGAGATGCAAATCCTTTGATCTCAATAATGAGCTTTACAGTACCCGAAAACCAAGCAAAATCTGCAAAATAGGATCTGCCGCGCCAATCCAACACTTCATACTCAGGATGCAGGTTTCGAAAATCTCCACACAAAGGCCACCAGACATTACACAAAAATTTGGATTCCGCATGTCCATGCCCTCTTTCCAGCCTTCCGCGACGTTCCCCTGACCTTTTATCTACATGGTATTGAATAAATGAGCGATGCGCCTCCTCATAAGTCACCTTCAATCATCCCCTCTGGAAAATAGAAAACGTCCCGTCACCACTCTAGAGTGAGTGGTAACGGGACGTTCTTCGTCTCTTGTCTTTGATTATAAGGCATCTGGAATCATAAGAATAGTGTTGTTCTTGCATTCTTTTTAGCGTTATATCAAACTTATCCGTTGCCTGAAAGTCCAACCTTATCCACCTCATATAAACGATCAGTTGGCATGAAACGCAACCAAATCGCTTCCTCAACTTGTCTCCTCAAAAGAAAAGAAACTTAGCTGGAATATGTACCGCTATTTCACCCTTTTTTACGAAAAATAATAATTTAACAGGAATTTCTCCTGTTAATTCAGTCCATTTCAGCGGAATTTGCTAATATCCAACAAATTAACGGGAGGCTTTCCTTCTAAATGACTAAAATCAGCCGAATTAGTAAAATTAGATGGAGGTTTTCCTGTTAGTGTTAATTGATGTTGAGTGATTTGGTTAAAATGAACGTATCCTTCGCATAAGAAATGTAACTTACTTGCCTCCATATCTTGTCTCCTCAAAGAAAAGTAGCTTAACTGGAATTTCTACCGCTAATTCACCCTTTTTTACAGAAAATATTAATTTAAGAGGAATTTCTCCTGTTAATACTGTCCATCTCAGCTGAATTTGCTAATATCCAACAAATTAACGGGAGATATTCCTTCTAAGTGAGCAAAATCAGCTGGATTAGCATAATTAACCGGAGGTTTTCCTGTTAGTGTTAGTTGATATTGAAAGAATTGGTTAGTTTGTTTGGTGGGTTCGTGGGTTCATGGGTCCGTGGGTTCGTGGGTTCGTGGGTTCATGGGTCCGTGGGTTCGTGGGTTCGTGGGTTCGTGGGTTCGTGGGTTCGTGGGTTCGTGGGTTCGTGGGTTCGTGGGTTCGTGGGTTCGTGGGTTCGTGGGTTCGTGGGTTCGTGGGTTCGTGGGTTCGTGGGTTCGTGGG
>NZ_JBFTPZ010000065.1:0-34638 GCF_056398745.1 Paenibacillus sp. 01T424
AAGATTATGAACGAAGGCTGGGCTTCGTATTGAAGATTATGAACGAAGGCTGGGCTTCGTATTGGCATCAGCGGATCATACGCGAGCTTGATCTGACTAGCGATGAAACGATTGAGTTCGCTAAGCTAAACTCTTCTGTCGTGCAGCCATCCCGGCATACCTTGAATCCCTATTATCTGGGCCTAAAAATATTCGAGGATATCGAGCGACGCTTCGATAACCCAACGAAGGAAGAACAAGCACGCTTCGGACGCGTTCCCTGCAAGGGCAGGGAAAAAATGTTCGAGGTACGCGAGCTTGATTCCGATATTTCGTTCATCCGCAACTACCTGACGAAGGATCTGGTTAATGATCTCGATCTGTACATTTTCGAGAAAAAAGGCCCTGAATGGAAAATTACCGATAAGTCGTGGGAGAAAATTCGCGATCAGCTTGTTTATTCGAAAGTAAACGGCGGATTTCCTAGCTTGATGGTCAAGGATGGGGATTTTAATCGTGTGGGTGAGCTTTATTTAATCCACGAGTATGAGGGTATGGAATTGGATCTGAAGTATGTGGAGCGTACGCTGCCTCATGTCGTTCAGCTTTGGGGCAAGAACGTTCATCTGGAGACTTTTGTTGAAGATAAGAAGATTGTGTTTAGTTGTGATGGGAATAAGACGAGTCGGAAGTTTGTTTGTTACGAGGATAATGCTTCTTAATTCTACATTTAAGAGCTATCATGTATAATGCTAATACCAAAAAACCAATCTCATTTGAAGTGACCCCATAAAGTTAGACAGTTTATTTTGCTAGGCGATTAGTTGGGCATGAGTTTGGTACTGTACCGGACTCATGCCCTTTAGTTTGGATTTAATCCGTTTGTGATTGTAATAATGGATGCATGTGTAGATCTCTTGTTTAAAATGTTCGATACTTTCAAACCCCTTTAAATAAAGGAATTCAGATTTCAAGATACCAAAAATTTCTCAATGACGGCGTTGTCGTTGCAGTTTCCTCAGCGGGACATGCTTTGTTTGATACCACGTTCTTTTTAGAATACTATTCTTCAATTCATCGTATGTGATAGCATCATGCCAAGAAACATTTATAACCCGGAATATTTATCATTCGGGCCTTATCCGACTGAGCTGACCTTCAATTAGGATCACCTCCTGCTCGATTCACATGCAGCGGATCTTCGCGAGAGGAGCGGCTTGCGCTGCAACAGCTATTCGTCATTTTCAGAGAATGTTTTTGCTGCAAGTCTAATAGTTGCAATTTTTTCGGCCTGTTGACTGTAAAGAATCCCGTATCTGACCGACCACGATAGCCTACATCGAGTCAATCTAGGACCGGTATGTGAATCTAAACATGTCGTCCATATGCTATATGGGATGCTTACTGTTATAAAACATCCCTTTTCCTTACACATAGGTTTGTCGAATGTTCAAATATGCAGAACCTCCTGCTTCAGAGGTGATAGTGCATGCGACTCGTCGATATAAATAAAAGCATCGTACCTTTGCGAAATGATAGAAGGAACGTAGTTACCCCGATCATGCCATGAATTGTACACCACGCCAATCGCCCGATGTCCGACTGGTTCAACAAAGAGAGACTCCTCTCGGTCAAAAAGAAGCATTTTATCAAAGGCGCCCGCACGATGCATTATATCCTCCCAGCTGTTCTGCTGGGCATCCGGCACCTTCATGGTCTTGATTTCCCCGCCCCATCGGTCGGACGCGGTAACGGTTCCCCGATGCGTACCAAAACCGACCACATATACTCGCTCTTCACCGTACTTCTCCCGGACCAACTGTCCTACATTTATCATTCCATCTGCGTTCATATCCGTTGCCCGCGCGTCGCCGATATGCGTATTATGCTCCCATACAATGGCCTTGGCTGCTTGGCCGTGATATGATTTAATCCTTTCCAATGCTTCGACCATATGATGGTCCCGTACGTTCCATGAATCGGGTCCTCCTCGCACCATCGACCGGAAGTATCGTTCGGCATTCACCGCGACCAAAGCATTCAGCTCATCGCTTAGCAACGCTTCATCACCGTTATCGCTTCGCTGTCTTCTGGTCTGAAGATTGTCCAGCAGCTTCACAACCTCTTCCTCGCAGCTTTCGGATAAAAATGCGGCGGATACCCCATAATTTTGTGGCTCTCGGCCATAAGGATCAAAGCAGGCAAAAGCTTTGCGAGCTGCATCCAGTTCCGGAGAACCCGTCTTTTCCAAATGCTTTAAAATTTCATCAATGGATTCCCACAAGCTATACACGTCGATGCCATAAAAACCGACCTTATTCTTTACTAATTGAAGCTTATTGTAATCATAAAGCCATTGCGTAAATTGCAAAATTTCTTCGTTTGCCCACATCCAGGTCGGCCAGCGGGTATAATTGCGAAGCGCTTCTCGGGCGTTTGACGCAGACCCGACATATTGTTTCACATAACGATTCAATGTATAACAAGACGGCCAGTCCCCCTCCACTGCGATAAAGGAGAATCCTTTCTCGGCAATCAACTTCTTGGATAACTCTGCTCTCCACGTATATAATTCAGCCGTGCCGTGAGATGCTTCTCCTAGCAATACAAAATCCGCATCCCCGATCGCTTGGACTAATGCGTCAAGATCGTCCACGCCTTCCAGCAGAACCATGGTGTCTCTAATTTTCCCCACTGCATTCTCGCTATTCATTCATGATCATGCCCCTATCCATTAGTGTCGCAGTACGATTTGCCATCATTATATCGTTTCCTGAGAAAACTTCATTATGTAGACAAAAGTGACTGATCTAAAACCTTAATTTTCGTCATCACTCGGCCGGTTTGGGAGTCTTAACTCACTTCTTACGTGCAAAAGACATCGGTATAACACCTTGGGTAGTTTGTTAAAAACGTACTTTGTCAAAGACAAATGAACGTCATAGGAAAGTGCCATTGCGAAAAACCAAGGAGCTAGAAAGGACAAACTATCCAGAAGGGAGCAAATTGAATCAAAAGAAAGAGGCGTGGCTACTTGCATTATTCGGGTTAGGATCAATAACAGGTACAGGATCGGGATTTATTTCTACTTGGTCTAGTTTAATAATCGAAAAAAGCTTATTCTCAGTTATTCTTAATTTCTTCCTAGCAGCTGTCGGTACTTTTTTTAAGTTTTTCAAGCCTTAACGAAAGTGTACGCCGAACACTCGGAGAAGGAATCATTCCTTATGTATCCAAGCTAGCTCATCCACGGTTGGTTATATTTGGTTATCCGAAATGCTTATTTTCGGTTGCCAATTGATAGCCATCGGTATATTTCGAAATTCCGGTCGCATATGCATACGGCCAAGAAAAGTCCCATTCGTATCCGCCCTAGAAGATTTAGAGAGGGTCTTAGGTAGCCGGAATAAAAGAACATATCATGTGACTCCGAGGATCATTTAACTGTAAGGGAGAGCGTATTGTATTTTTGAAACTCTCCGCGCCTGTATAGGTGAGTATGAAGCCTGAACTGCATATGAACTGCGAGGAAAAGGCTGTCGACAATCGGCAGCCTTACGAAAGTTACCTAAATCGAAATTCATTCCTATTCTGTTTCTTTCTTGGTTTCTTGATATGATCGACTAGCAGCTTGGATAATGTTTTCATCGATCTCGGATTCACCTTGAATTTCAACTGCTGCCTCAATTTGATTATTCAACTGCTCTTCGGTTTGTCCTATTTCATGCGCTCCTTGATGGTTTCTGCTTGTTGTCATTTATTATTTCCTCCCACTTTTAATTGGGCTATATAAGCCTTAATCTTACAATAAACAAAATGACAGTTGAATATGCGTCATGGATGGTTCCTCCATCATCAAAGGATCATCTGTATATAATCCATTGGGATCGGCATTCTAATTATGTTCGGCCAACTCTTGAAGGAGGAATGAACTTGACAGCACATTTAGGAGCTCACGAAACGGTGGAAGCTCATGAGATTTTGACGTCCACTATCAATGCAAGCTATATCGTCCTTATGCAAAGGATCCTAGAATAGCTCAAATAATGATTTGCGGTTAGTGAATACAATCTTGTCGTCCAAACATTACAAAACATGAATGGACAAAGACAACAAATGATGTCTCCTTCGGTTAATTACCGATTTCATGCCAATATACGGGCTTGATAATCCCGCTATGCAAAGCCCAAATATGTCCCCAGTACAGTTTGATGACATTTACTTGGACTTCATAAGGCATCGGCAACTATGAAAATAATTGCCACACTGGAATTGCTAACCCGCAGCTTAGAACAATAATGCAACAAGGAGCAATAAACTGCTCTGAGCAGGCATATGAAGTATGGCAATATATGAATCAATCTGGATATTTTCAAGTGCCAGCCATGAAGAAAATGACAATAAATATAGCCACTATAGCCACTATGAAACATCTAATTTTGCATCACCCAATGGCTTTAATCTATTTCAGCCAGAGATAAGAACCCAATAATCAAATTAAATATTCAACTAGACAGACTTGATGAACTAAATATTGGAAAATGAAATTTAGGAGGAGCCTGTAACCAAAAGAAGATTCACCTTATTTATTTTCTTTAATTGAATGAATGACTTTCAAGTGAGTTTTTTTAATTATCAGCTATTTAGTATATTAACCAAGTAATAGAGAACTTAAGAAATAATAGTGGTAGTGGGATTGCTGGCGAAGAAATAATAGGAGGAAATCAATGAAACCTGTCATTGATGTAGCAAAAGGAAAATCAGTCATAARGCATTCATTAAATGTAATATGCCCTATGGTCGAGATCAATTAATCTTCAAGTGATCTGGCATAAACCGAGATGCATAAGATAAAACCAGTTGTCATTTTAAAACATCCGGACACTACCATCGTACACTTGCTCAGTGAATACAAAGTGAAGGGTATGTTATATACTAGTTAATCCTTTGCAGGCTCAAAGAGCCCGAAGAACAAGTTTGCGCAGGATCCAACCCTATATCAATGGAGGTTCCAGCGACTCCAATGATTAAAATCCATTAACGAAAATCTACCCCTAGTTCACTAATTCTTGGGCTTTTTGAGGGTTGCGAACACATAAAGCGAAATTATTTCACAAAGCTACCTTCAAAAGATGTCTACAAATTTTAAAGAATATTCAGTTTATTCCCTCATTTTTATATCCCCGGTGTTCCGTATATCCACAACCGTCCGAAAATCAATAACTAGCTTAGGAAATAGTTGATTCTCCCATTCATCGATTTGACTCTGCGTGAGCTTCTTTCGAAAGATTACTCCGGTCATCAGAATGTCAGAATGTTCCTGTTTTATCTTGATGAATAGCAATTGAAACCGCTTTTCAAGGAGCTGTTCCAGTTCGCGCTTTAATATCCTGTTGTCCAAGACGTTCTTCGCTTTTGCCTCTAACACGATTGCTTTCAGTTCCATCGTACTTTTAATCTTCGGAGACCCTCCTTCCCATGAAGTCTGATTCTTGACATTCGCATCTACAATTTGTAAGCTAGCAGACTCTGTGACCTCGACGATTCCACTTATGAATCGGCCGTGAAATAGGTTATAAAGCATTGTTTCGTCCGAAGATATGAATCCGACCATTCGGTCATTATGAAATAATGCCGAACCTTCCATCTGAAACATGGTTTCGGTACCCTTATTGATAATGGGAAGCACGATATCCGCTGTAGGGGAAAGGATGTCCCTGTACACCTCCCAAGCATGAGTAAGCGCTATATTAGGGGTCCAGCCCGCGCTCGTATTGAACAAATCCAGCATCTCTGTGCTGCTTTCTTTGCGCTTCTTACTCTGATCGCTTATCAATTTGGCGACATTACCTCTTACAACAGCTAGTGTAACCTTCGATTTAAGTTCGCGTGCCCTCATAATATATTGAGTTATGTCCTCAATTCCCTTCTTTGCGAGAGCTTCGCTTACCAAGACAAGAGAGACATGAAGTAAGTCGATGCTTCTTTCCTCGTTCATCCTCATGCGGTCCAGTGCTTCGCTGAACGTATAGGCCTCTGCGTGAGCAGAGTAAAAACTGCCACTTAGAGGATCTGGTATCCTCAAACTAACAATATATGTGTTTTTTTCTTCATCCAGATCGACCCCCATAATAAGTGGGAGTAAGCGCTTATCTACTGGCTTTGAGTCCCAGCAACCTGTTAATGCCATGAGCATTGTGGTCATCGCAATGAAAGCTTTCGTCCATCGCTTCAATATTGAATTCGCCTCCCCTTGCCCTTCGTTATTCCGACGACAAATATTAGTAGTGGGATAAACCCGATACTGTACAGCCGTAATGGAGTGTCCAAGATAATTAGTTGTTCGATCATCTCCCAATCTGGAATTGATACCGATACCCAATACGCTAACAAGGTTACCGCCCAGCAGAGAACTTTAGTGGAAATCGGAACATACAGTTTGGCAAGCATAGTTGCAACCATCCATTGTAAGATCGAGCTATAGATAAATATAAAGGATAAGGTAGAGACCAAATAAAACATCGTAATTCTGTCAACAAAAAGCCATTCCAAATTTACTGTGTCCAGAGCACTAAGAAAAGGAAAGGGAAACCTCACCGCCGTGGCTGGACCAAAAATCAATAATGGAATATAATTAGCAAGAAAATACAAGGGTAGTAACGCCCCCATCGTACAGTACAGCATCAAGCGGAGACGTTTGGAAGAAAAATTGATTTTTGATGAAGTCATTCCTAGAAACAAGAAAGCCGAATGGGCAAGCATTCCTGTTAGGAAGCTCTCCTTCCTCCAAAAGGACGGTTCAATGTTCAATGGAAAAACAAAGTTCAGATTTGTGTTTTGAAAACAGGTCACTAAAGAAAATAAAATGAAAGGCAGAACGACAAACATAAGGATGACAGACCCCCGCATTATAGCTTTTAAGCCATGTATTGCTGCTTGCAAAGGGATGCCGAGCATGATTAGCAGTATCGCCCAAATCGGAGTCTTAGGCAAAAAAACAACCGTCACCAACTCCGCATGACTTCGGTTCAACAACACAAAACTCATAAAAAAATAAAAGACAAGTGGCAACAGCAAAATTCTTGCGGTCCATATACCGTACCTTCGAACTATCTCCGTCAAGTCTTCTCCCGGGAAAGCGGCGAGTCCGCTAAAATAAAATCGAAGGAAGAGAAGTTCAAGCGTAAACCCTGTCAATATGTACGCCCATTGTCCAAATCTTGCAATTTCGATCATGTTCTCTGGATATAGGAAAAAAATTAAACTGAGATGAACCGCGAAAAACGTAATCGTTATGCTCCAGCTTTTACTCATGACTTTCCTCCGGGTTTATATCTAAGCTTAGATAAGGCACTTGGAATGTGGTGATGCCCGATAGATAAAACAGCAACCAAACCAGACCGGCGAAAATTCCCAAAATACCGAAAATGGAGCCCAAAATAACAATTACATATTTAAACAAGCGAATCATTAAAGCATTCTGTAACCCGACAAATGTAAAGTTCGCGATGATCGATGCGGCTACGACGATCAACAGAAGATTGCTCACCAATTGCGCCTGAACGGCAGCTTGGCCCAAGATGATACCGCCAACCATCGTAATCGTCGGACCGATACTTTTCGGAAGCCGCACGCTTGCGCCTACGATCATTTCGATGAYGATTAGCATGAGCAGCATCTCGAAAAGAGGCGGATAAGGGACGCCTTCCCGGCTCTTGGCAACGGACAAAGCCATGTCGATTCGGAATAACTCCGGATTGATGTCGACGAATGCAACATAGAGCCCTGGGACAAGAAGCGCTATAAGCAGGCCCAGAATCCTTAACCCTTGTAGGAAAAGYGTTATGGATTCCTGCATATTCCTGTCGGAATAAATATTCCATAGGTCCATCAATTTCGGAGGGGCTATCAGCGCGTAAGGCATTTGATCAAGCAGCAACAACACTCGACCTTTTAACAAGAGTGCTACAGCCTGTTCCGGCATTTCTGACGTATAAAATAGCGGAACTGGACTCCATTTACGTTGACCCAATATTCGTGCTAGATCTTGGATATTTCCTACCTCTGTCTGACTCTGCTCCTCAAGCAAGGATACGATCTGGATCACTATATTACAGCTGTTCTTGCCCTGAATGTGACATACAGCAACCGATCGTTTTCTGACTACCCCCATTTCAAGTTGGCGAATGGCAAGTCTATCAGACCGCAAATGTATTCTTAGAATGCCGATATTGGAGTCTAGGCTTTCTGTGAAGGCGTCCGAGGCACCTTGAGTGGGACTTTCGCTTTGGGGCGTGTCGATAGACCTCTGCAAAGAACGGGAAGTAGGTTTTAAAGATAGGTTTCCTGTCCGGTGAACAAGGACCAAGTTGCCTATGAGGACTTCATTAACCGCCTCTGATTCGGATATGTTAGACTTGGACTCCATCTGAGGCGCCGTATTATCCCCCCCCTCCTTCGCATCAATCAACTCAGGGATCCTTTTCAACAAATCGAAATTTTGAGAGGTATCAACCAAACTTTTCAAATAACAGAGAGTCACTTGCCCTCCGTTTGTTTCCTTCATTTCGACCGCGAAATCATCGCTATGCGCGAAATGTTGTTTTAAGAACCTAACAAGGTGCGCCATTTTTTCCTAGTTTCCTCCAATCCGGTTGGACTGGTATTATGATTACCAGTTCAATCAAGAATTATTTCCCATAGTGCATCGGAACATCACTATAACACGGATCGATGGAAACCTTTGTAATAGAAATCTTCACAAATCGTGTAAACCCCCAGGGGTGGTGCGGAGCATACTTGCAGTATATGGAAGGAAATGGGGTAGAATTTCACCCCTCTATTTCCTACGCCTTCATGTTGCCTTGTTATTCAACAGTGGTACTGAAACTATCTTTTTCCGTATTTCTGTCAAATTGTACCGAGGGAGGTTAATATCAACAGTCAGCAAAAAACCTCCCCGCAGCACCCTGTAGAGAGGTTCCCACTAATAAAATATCTTCTCATCCCGCTTATCCTTAAGTATTTCCACCGCTTCCCGAAACCTCAGTGAATGCACAATCTCCCGCTCCCGTAAATACTTCAAGCTATCCTGCAGACCCACATCGTCTGTTAGATCAATCAGCCACTGATACGTCGCCCTAGCTTTCTCCTCCGCCGCTATGTCCTCATATAGATCAGCGATCGGATCACCTTTTGCTTGGATACGGCTAGCCGTTAGAAGGCAACTCTACACTTTATCGCTCGATAGAACCATATACTACCATATATATATATGGAGGTTTGTATCTATTTTTATATAACAAATTTTAAACCACTTCAAATAGCTTAGTTAGAAATACCGTTAGGTGGCTTTTGGATACAGAATGTTGAGATCTTATAACGGTTCTTCTTTTATTTCATCAAACGCAGCGGCGTAATCGCAACGGTCGAGGTTTTGAAGCCCGGCATTTTGCAGTTGGGATCAAGCTCGGGACTGGTTGCCTTATTCACGTTCTGAACGCCGCCCCAGTGCATGGGTACAAATAGAATATCCTCCATAATCTTATCGGTGATTCTGCTTCTAACGTTGAAGCTGCCTCTAAGTGAGGTCACCTCCACCCATTCGCCATCCTCTATACGATACTTTTGAGCGGTCTTCGGATGAATTTCAATATAGTTTTCGATATTTCGTGCAGCTAAAGACGGACTTCTACGTGTTTGGACACCCGTCAAGTAGTGAGACAGCACTCTTCCGTTCGTCATTGTTAGTGGATATTCTTCACAAGGTCTCTCCTGAGGAAAGCGATTTGCTACCGGCATAAAGATCGCTTTTCCATCCGAATGGGCAAACGAATCAGCAAACATTATTCCTTGATTTCCGTCCTCATCAATTGAGGCGCATGGCCAATACACGCCTCCCTCACGCCGTAATCTCTCATAAGTAATACCATAATAATCTGCTAATCCACCACGGCTTGCAAGTCGCAGTTCCTCAAAGATCTGTTCGGATGAATGGAAGGAGAAATGCTGTTGTTTCCCCATTCCTGCGGCAATTTGGCATAAAATAGACCAGTCATGCCTTGTCTCTCCGGGCGCAGTGATCGCAGTTTCTCTTAAAAGCACACGGCCTTCTAGATTAGTCAAAGTACCGTCATTTTCCAAGTATGCCGTCACTGGCAATACAACGTCTGCCAATTTCGCTGTTTCTGACAAAAACATGTCTGCAACGACTAAAAAATCTAAGTTTTGTAGCCCTTCCTCAACCAAATTGGCATTTGGATTAGATACGATTGGATTAGAGCCCATCACGAACAACGAACGAATAACGCGCTGATGAACAAGCTCCATCATTTCGTATGCGGACACACCTTTTCGCGGCAGCTCCGCAGGATCAATTCCCCAGACGCTAGCTACATATGCGCGGTCCTGTTCATCCTCTATATTCCTATACCCTGGCAATTGATCGCTTTTTTGACCATGCTCTCTTCCCCCCTGCCCGTTGCCTTGTCCGGTCACGGCGCCGTAGCCGCAGCCGGGTTTGCCGACTTTTCCCGTTGCGATTACGAGGTTCAAGAAGTTTCGTACCGCCATATGGCCATCAGTCTGCTGCTCTACGCCTCTCGCAGTGAAAATAATACCGGATTCCGCGCGTCCATACGCAATAGCCGCTTTTTGGATGGCAGTTTCTTTTAAGCCCGTTATATTTGCCACCTCATCCAGCTGAATGCTGGAGAGATGATCCTTTAATTCTGCAAATCCATTGGTTCTTTTAGTAATAAATTTTTCATCCATCAGCTTCTCATCAAGCAACACTTTCAGCAGTCCATTAGCAAGTGTAGCGTCCGTACCGGGCTTAAGCTGCAAATGGATGTCGGCAATCGCAGCCGTTGCCGTAACTCTCGGATCAATGACGATGATGATGGCTCCGTTTTCTTTTGCTTTTATGAAATAAGGCATCAACGTGGGCTGACATTCAGCTATATTCGTTCCTGCCAAAATAATGCACCGAGCAAGCGGAATATCGGATAATCGGCAGGTCAGCCCTCGATCGATGCCGAAGGTTTTGTTGCCAGCAGACGCTGCAGCTGACATGCAAAACCTACCGTTATAATCGATATACTTTGTTCCCAGCGCAATTCTGGCGAACTTCCCGAGCAAGTAGGCGCTCTCGTTAGTCAGAGATCCACCTCCGTATACACCAAGTGAATCAGGGCCATGATCCTTGCTGCTGATTTGGAATTTACTGCAAATTGCGTTTATTGCTTCCTCCCATGACGAAGCGACAAATTGGCCATCTTTCCTTACTAATGGCTGAAGCAGACGCTCTGGACTAATTGCATGCTGATGTGCATTCATGCCTTTCACGCATAGTCGTCCTTCCGAAGCAGCGTTAGCAATTCCTTCAATCACATAGGAAGGCCTGCTTGATTCTAGGACAGTCGGTTCTTTCGTTATGCGCATCTTGCATTGCACGCTGCAAAACGGACATTGCGTATCCATGACGAAGCCTGAATCCTTGCTCTTATGAATTAACGATTGCTGCATATACCCTCACCAAGTCCTTTCATCCTTTGTTGCACTGCGGCAGCAGTCTTTGCTCTACCAGCAAGCTCCATTCGGCAGCTGCTATCGAGCAGCCTTTCTCTAATCTCTATGATTCCTGCTCTTTCCAGCCATTTCCAAACCGGCTCGCCAAATTCGGCATATTCCCTGTATAGCTGGAGGCAAGCTAAAGACAGCGCTAATGCGAGTGAGTTTGTCTCTGCTACTGCGATAAGCTGCCCTTGCTTAACGGGGTGTTCTGAATGCCCGCCAACATAGATTTCCCACCCCGAAGGCGCTCCGGTGATTCCAATATCATGAACAAGTACTCCGGCCGGATTTTGAATGCTGGGTGAAATAGCCGCTTTCACTGGTGCCGGGAAAGGCAAGCTTGCGCAGCAGCTTTCTAGCTCGCTCCCAAGGGAAACCAAATCAAACTCAGCATGGATACCGCGTATTAAATCTAGATTTGCAGGGGCAGAGTTTATGCTAAAACTGTATTCAGCTGCGATATTTCTATCTAGATTAGCAGCCTGTGGATGATAAATAACTAAATAATAGTGCAGGGCAGAAGAGCAAACGGTGCAGCCGGATAAGATCTTCCAGCCTAATGATGTTTTCATTTCATGAACAGAAGACATCGGATTGGCAGCAATATGATGTTTCAGCGTCTCGTGACTGGCATCGGTGCATCTGCAAATTGGCGGAGCCGATGCTTTCAAAGCATCTTTGCCATGTTGAAGCGCATATTGGACGATCGCTGCGACGATGGGACGGCAGCCTCCGCAGGAGCTTGAGGCTTTCGTATGATCACGAACCTGCTCCAGCGTTAGTAGACCGTCTTCAATTACGGCGCACATGATAGCGGATTTGTCTACTGCATTACAGGCACATACCATCTCACGCTCTTGCATTTGAGCAGCTAGTTCATCTTTTGCACTGCCGCCTCCGGCGCTCGGAGGAGCAATAAGCTCCACAACAGCTGCTCTTCTATTCACTAAGCCAAGCAAGGCGGTTCCTTCCGCTGTATCGCCATACAATATAGCTCCGCGCACCGTACCTTCCTTCATCGTCACTTTTTTGTAAGTTCCGTGAATACCATCAAACTGCTGGATAGCGGTCTCTGCTTCTTCCGGACGAATTTCGCCGACTGAAAAAACCTCGACCCCTGAAACCTTGAGCTGTGCGTATGGAACGGAACCTAAGTAGGGCTCTGAACTATGTCCGCAAATACTTTTGGCCAGCACCTTCCCTTGCTCATAAAGCGGTGCAACTAAACCATAAGCGACGCCACGATGCTCCGCGCATTCACCAACGGCATATATATTGGGTTTGCTCGTTCGCATGTAATCGTCCACGATGATTGCTCTTTTAGTATCGATACCGCTCTTTTTGGCCAGCTCGACGTTTGGACGGATTCCTACGGAAATGACGATTAAATCTGCTTCTAATGAATCGCCGTTCGTGAAGCGTATTCCTTTAGCGCGATTTAATCCGGTAATGCTTTCCGTTTCCTTGCTGAGCCAGAATCGCATCCCTTGCTCTTCCAATTCTTTGCGAAGCATGTCGGATGACATACGATCGAGCTGACGATTCATTAAATAAGGCGCATTGTGAATGACATCTGTTTCCATGCCGAGATTTAACAAGCCTCGTGCAGCTTCAAGCCCTAGCAAGCCGCCGCCGATCACTGCGGCTTTCTTATATTTTTTTGAGTATTCGATCATCATCTTGCAATCGTCAATGTTACGGAACGAGATGACGCCAGATTTATGAACTCCTGCAATGGGCGGAATAAAGGCAGAAGAGCCGGTTGCTATAATGAGATGATCATAATCGGCACGAATGCCGGATATGGTCGTTACATATTGTGAATCTGAATGAATATGAGCGACAGTCTCGCCTTTAAAAAGACTTATTTCCCGTTCCACATACCAAGACCAATCATTAATTACTATGCTTTCAATGGAAGAGTCTCCTTGAAGCACCTTTGATAATAAAATACGGTTATAGTTCGGATGATGCTCATTGCCAAATACCGTAATTTGGAATTTATCTGGCGCAAGCTTGATGATTTCATCCACACATTTAATACCTGCCATTCCATTTCCTATAACGACTAGTTTCTCTCTACTCACCTATGCTCACATCCACTCGTGCAATTTCCTAGATTGTTAAAGAAACAAAACGAACCTCTTGCCCAGCTGACGCGCCAGCCCCCCCGGCTGGTATTTGTACGATAGCATTGGCTCTAGCGAAGGCAGCAACATTACCGGACTTATCATGACGCAGCGGCTCTACCATCCATTCCTTCTCCGAGCGATAGACAAATGCTCTCGCGTATCTTGGATAAGGGGACGGTTTAGCTATGGAATCGATTAAACGCCCTTCCATCCACTCGGTCCGAAAATCATTTCTTCCGATAGCCTTCAATATCGCAGGACGAAGCAGCAGCTCGACACCTGCAAAGCAAGCAGATGGATTCCCGGATAAGCAAATGAGAAGCTTAGATCCAAAATGATAGGCAGAGGTAGGCGTTCCCGGTCGCATGACAACTTTAGTAAACAAAGGTACGCCGCCGATGCTTTCCGCCGCCAGCTTTACGAAGTCGTAATCACCAACCGATACACCTCCTGTGGTTACGATCAATTCTGATTGCTCTAGCGCCGCCTTAAGCGCGTTTTCAATCGTTTTCAGGCAATCGGGTACGGACCTATGACGAATGACTGAGGCTCCAAGATCCCTAAGCCGAGCGCTTACCATGAAGCTGTTCGCGTCAAAAATTTTGCCGGATTGCAAGCTCTCGCCTGGCATGAGCAATTCATCGCCAACCGGAATAATTGTGACGAGAGGTTTTTTATATACCTGTACTTCCGTTTGCCCAAAAGAAGCTAAAATGGCGATTTCTTTCGATTTGATAGCCGTTCCGCGGTATAGCACCTTCATACCATTTCGGATATCCTCGCCCTTTTCGGCAATGTGTTGTCCTTTTACGTAAGCACGATCAATTTGAATGGATAATCCCCGTAGGTCCATACGTTCGCGTGCTGCTTCCTGCACTACAATCGTATCATAGCCAGCAGGCACGGGAGCACCAGTGAAAATACGAACCGCAGTCATCATTTTTGGCTCCATATCGTACATACGCTCTGATTGGCCTGACCGAATTTCTCCTTTAACCTGTAATAACACAGGCATTTCCTTGCTTGCACCTCCCGATGATGCGGCGTAAATGGCGTATCCATCCATTGCGGCTCGGCGAAAAGGTGGCAAGGAGAATGGGCTTTCAAAATCATGAGCAAGTACTCTGGATAGACAATCATCTAACGATACCGTCTCACAAATCGGCTCCTTCATTTCCCTTGTCAATTTCATTAAAGCGTTTGATACGGATGCCGTAAGCGGTTGAATTGGATTTAGGACCGACATGTTATCCCTCCAGCGAATGATTGGTACAAAAATGATCAGAAAAAGCCCTTTCCCGCATCTGGGAAAAGGCATCATTGCCGCAAGAGTTAGCACGCCATTGTGCTGTACTCGTTCTATAATGTATAGATTAGTTCATGTTAATTTACATGTCAATATATATAACACAATCTTAATCAATTTTTCCGAAAAATATTTTATGTAATATATATTGACATAAATATTACACCGCCCTATAATTCGAGTTGGGGTTACAAAGTTTGTGATCCAATGCATAAAAGTGGTCGCACAATGACGTGCCCCCTATGGCAATGAAGCCGCAATCCGTTCCTTAATAAGGACGGATTGCGGCTTTTTTAGTTGATTACAATAGAAAAGGGAGAGATTGGAATGGAGAGAAAAGGATTTTGGCATAGCGGGCACAAACCTACCTTATTCAGTGCTTTTTTGTATTTTGACATGAGTTTTATGATTTGGGTGCTTATTGGTCCTCTCAGCGTTATTATTGCGGCCGATTATCCGATGGATCCTGTTCAAAAAGCAAACCTCGTAGCTCTTCCTATATTAGGAGGTTCAATTTTAAGATTAGTGTTAGGTTTCATGACCGATTATATCGGGCCCAAACGAACGGCTCAGTTCGGAATGCTCTTTACTCTTATTCCATTAATAATGGGCTGGCAATTCGTACATTCCTTGGATCAGCTCTATATCGTAGCTCTACTGCTCGGTGTTGCTGGCGCCTCATTTGCTGCAGCCTTACCGCTTGCCAGCCAGTGGTACTCCAAGGAGCATCAAGGACTTGCAATGGGTATCGCCGGGGCAGGAAATAGCGGTACTGTAATTTCTACTTTGTTTGCTAACCGCTTGGCGCAACATTACGGCAGCTGGGAAATGGTTTTTGGACTTGCTATCATCCCGATCATTATCGTCTTTATTATCTTCACGATCTTTGCCAAAAATAGTCCGAACCGTCCTGCGCCTAAAAAGCTTTCACAATATGCGCAGGTTTTAAAACAAGGCGATGCATGGGTGTTCTGCGCTTTCTATTGCGTAACCTTTGGCGGATTCGTCGGACTCTCCAACTATTTGACCATCTTCTTCAATACACAATATGGGTTATCCCCAGTCAGAGCCGCTGACTTCACAACCTTTTGTGTCATTGCAGGAAGCTTCTTTAGACCTGTTGGCGGATATCTTTCAGACCGGATCGGAGGAGCGCGCATGTTGACGATTCTTTACAGCGGCGCAGGCTTAATGCTTGCAGCAGTAGCAGCCATGCCCCCACTGCCTGTCGTCATTACCTTGCTTTTCATCGGAATGATGTGTCTCGGTGCAGGAAATGGCTCTGTATTCCAGCTTGTACCGCAGCGCTTCGGCAGTGAACTAGGCCTCATGACAGGCATTATTGGGGCTGCTGGCGGATTAGGCGGGTATGCGCTCCCTCTAATTCTCGGAAAGCTTTATCAATCTACCGGCTCATACACTTCCGGCTTCTTGATCCTCAGCTCTGTGACGCTGGCATCCCTTATTTTGTTAACGGTCATGCAAATGAAATGGAAACATAAATGGATGGCTAAAGGCGGCAAAGCCCGTCTAGACGTTGATGCTTCTCAAGTTAACGTTTAATATACAATTAATCAATTAAATAAACCAAATACCCTTAAACTAAGCTGTTTGCTTAATCCAAGGGTATTTTTTTGTCGTTCTAGAGCTTTTTATGTGCAGCCGTATCGGGGTTTGAAGCAGCTTCGCCATCGCCTTAATCCGGTGATCGTTACGCACTCGGCGCGTTCTCTAAATCTGCCTGATCCTCATAAAATGTTAATAGCGCCACCGAGCATCGCGCCTTGCCATTTGCGATAAAGCTCCCATGGAGCGCATGAGTCAAGCAAATGTTGACATGTATAAATACCTTCCTCAATAGAGTCTACCTTGCCTACGAACTGCAGTCGTACCGCTCCATTTAAAAGCACCTGATTGACGAAGGCAATATGTCCTTCCCCTTGCAGGACGGCTTCCGTCATATGAATTTGCTCGGCTGGAGTCCAATCTGTATCAGGGATAGGAGTCTCTAAGCCATACGTGCCGGGATCGATAATTTGAAGCCGAGATTCACCATCTTCTACGGTAAATGTACGAGTCGGACGTTCGATGAACAGATCTTCAGATCCTTCCACTCCTTGAACGATGAGTGCTTTTCTATATCGTAAATTCGTGGCCAATTGGGTCATTCTTGCTAACACTGTATTATGATAAACGCCGAATACCAAATAAGGCGAATGGGTATAATCGATTAGCTTCTCAGCAGTATTGAGCACAGTTCGCATGCCAAGCTCTAATCGAATCGAACGCAATTGCTTTAGTGGTGGGCACCATTGCTCAGCAGGTACATAAAGAACACCCGTATCCTTTGCTGCTTTTAAAATCTGCTCACGTGGAATACACTCTGTATTTATCCCTAATTCAAGGATTATTTCATGCAGCGTAATCCCCCATTTCGGAGGTAACGGCGCTGTTCCATGTAGAGTGACTGGAAGCCCAGCCGCCGCAAGCAGAAATGCTGTTGCAAACGTAGTAAAGAACGATTTCTTCCGCCCGTCATAAGGCCCTGCACAATCTAGTCCTTGTTGTAATGGGCTTCGGTATGCATGCTTGCGACAGACTGTCACGAATGCCTCTAGCTCCTCGACGCTTTCCATCTTCATTCGTTCAGCTATAAAAAAGGCTCCGATTTGCGCCGGGGTTGCTTTCAACTCCAAAATGGAATTTGCGGCTTCGAGCGCTTCCTCATAATTGAGATCTCTGGCACCCCGTTTTCCTCTGGCAACTTCCTTTAATAGATTTGCAATCATCGCATGCCCCCCTTATTTTGAATCCTGTAGTATTTGATAAACCTTAACAATAGACGTTGCCACATCGACCATTCGCTTCCGTTCATTCATCGCTTGCTTGCGCAGTACGTCGTACGCTTCCGCCTCGGAAATGTTTTTGATTTTGCATAAAATCCCCTTTGCCATATCAATCCATTTACGTTCTTCGAGCCTACTCTCCAGCTGTTTACGTTCGTTCTGCCATTGCTGTCTCTCGAAGCATTGTTTAGAAGCGAAATGAAGCGCCCAGTGCAGCTCTTGCTCGCTCATCGTAGCTGTCAGGAGACCATCAATCGATACATCATCTTCGCAGAAGGCTGTAGATAAAGAAGCTATTGGGGTGCTGCACCACCAGAGTAAGGGTAATGCCCTCTGCTTTAGAAGAACCTCACTCCAAGCTTTGGTCTCATTTAATGGCAAGTGCAAAATAATTGCTTCTGCGCTGCTTAATTGTTGAATTGCCTTTTTTGCGTCATTTGTGCTTATGACATGGTAACCGTAGTCTGTAAGCCTATATTTCGGCGTCTGATCTTTGGGAATTTGTTCCTTTCGAGAAACTGCTTCTACTCCCGCTGCTAGTGGACGTTCTACTACTAACAAAGAACGCATATAGAAGCGCTCCCTCCTATTCGACTTAAAGGTATCAACACAAATCAATATCATTGTTACTATATATAACACGAAAACCTCTTTTTTGTCGATAACCAGAAATTTAAGAAGTGTATGTTATATATATTGACATATAATGCTGTGTCATTGTATATTTACGCTATCAGTAACCAAACATTCTCGAATACAATGGTGTATTCGTCTGAAGCGGCAAAGAAGCCTGCTTTCGTATTCTAGGGAGACGCATGTTCTTCCATGAATGTGAGGCAGGCTTTTGTTATTTTCACTCATACAGCGACTGAGAGGAGAGGAAGACTATGGTTTCTTCCAAAAAAAAATTAGTACTTATCGGCAACGGCATGGCGGGGGTTAGAACAATTGAGCATCTTCTCAAGCTTTCCCCAGAGAATTACGACATTACGATTTTCGGTTCCGAGCCTCATCCCAACTACAACCGCATCATGTTATCCTCGGTCCTAGCAGGAGGAGCAGATATGAAGGAAATCATTATTAATGGCTGGGAATGGTACAAAGAAAATAACATTACGCTGCATACGGGGCACAAGGTTACAAACATTGATTCAGAGCGCAAAAAGATTACCTCTCATTTAGGCATAGAAGTGGATTACGATGAGCTCATTATCGCAACTGGCTCCAATCCGTTTATGCTACCGCTACCTGGTGCTGACAAGGAAGGTGTTATCGCATTCCGCGACATTAATGATTGTGAAATGATGATCGATGCATCCAAAAATTATAGGAAAGCAGTCGTGATCGGCGGCGGATTGCTTGGGCTTGAAGCCGCTCGAGGACTTCTTCATTTAGGAATGGAAGTAAACGTCGTTCATATTCATCCCTACTTAATGGAACGACAATTGGATGAAGCAGCATCTAAAATGCTGCAACGTGAGCTAGAAGCACAAGGCATGAAGTTTCTTTTGCAGAAAAATACTGCTTCAATTAAGGGTAAACGACGTGCTTCCGGGCTAACCTTTACCGATGGCACAGAGGTTGATGGAGATTTGGTGGTTATGGCAGTAGGCATCAGGCCAAACATCGAGCTGGCTAGAGCCAGCGGGATTGATGTTAATCGCGGCATCATAGTCAATGATTTTATGCAAACCAATATTCCTGGTATTTACGCTGTTGGGGAATGCGCAGAGCATCGCGGCATTACCTATGGCTTGGTAGCTCCGCTTTACGAGCAAGGGGCTGTAATAGCCAAGCATTTGGCAAACATCGAAACGACAGGCTATTCGGGATCAGTCACATCCACCAAGCTCAAGGTATCAGGCGTTGATGTGTTCTCAGCAGGACGTTTCAGTGATGCTCCTGGTACACGCGCGCTAAAAATTCAAGACGATTTGGCAGGTACGTATAAGAAAATTATCATTCAAGACGGAATGCTGATCGGAACAGTACTCTTCGGTGACATATCGGATGGCGCGGAATTGTTTGCTTCTATTAAGAAGAGAGAATCTGTCGCAGGACGCGAGAAGGAGCTGTTGCTCGGTATATCGTCTGACCTGCTAGGTCAGTCCTCGGGTAATAACAGGCTTGAAGCCATGGCAGATGATGAAATCATCTGTGGCTGTAACGGTGTTGCAAAAGGGACGATAGCCGAAGCAATTACAACAAAAGGCTGCAATACCATAGGCGCCATTAAAGCCTGTACGAAAGCTTCCGCTTCTTGCGGCGGTTGTAAGCCTTTAGTTGAAGGACTCCTTAGCCTATACGGTGGCGATGCAATTGGCGAACCGGTAAAAGAGGGTATATGTGGCTGTACAACGCTGAGCCGTGACGAAATTGTTTCAGAAATAACTCGGATGCGTCTGATGAGTACCAAGGAAGTTATGAATGTGCTTGAATGGCATAATCCGGAAGGCTGCACGAAGTGCCGTCCAGCACTAAACTATTACCTAGGCATGTTATATCCCGAAGAATATGTTGATGAGAAGGAATCACGATTCACAAATGAACGCTACCATGCGAACATTCAGAAGGATGGCACATATTCGGTCGTACCGCGTATTTACGGCGGTGTAACATCACCAGCTGACCTTAAGAAAATTGCCGAGGTCGCTGAGAAGTTTGAAGTTCCATTAGTTAAATTCACCGGTGGACAAAGGCTCGATCTACTTGGTGTCAAAAAAGAGGATCTCCCGAAAATATGGGAAGAGCTAGATATGCCATCCGGTCACGCTTACGGCAAGACGCTGCGTACCGTGAAGACCTGCGTCGGATCAACCTTTTGCCGATTTGGCACACAAGATGCTATGAGTATGGGCATACAGTTGGAGAAAGCGTTTGAGCGTTTGACGGCGCCTGCCAAAGTGAAGCTTGCGGTATCCGGCTGTCCCCGCAACTGTGCAGAGGCTACAATCAAGGACGTCGGTATTGTGGCAATCGAAGGAGGCTGGGAAATTCATATCGCTGGTAACGGCGGCGTAAAGGTAAGAGCTACTGACCTTCTCTGCATTGTAAAAACCGAGGATGAGGTTATGGAATGGTCATCTGCATTTTTACAATATTACCGTGAAAACGCGACATGGAATGAGCGTACCGCACAATGGGTGGAACGTATAGGCCTTACTCCGATTAAGAAAGCGCTCGAGAACCGTGAAGATCGACTCGCCCTTGTGGGCCGCATAGAGAAAACTCTCAGCTTAACGACTGACCCTTGGAAACAAATCGTCGAGAATGAAGACTTACGTAAAAATTTCGAGCAGTTGCCTGGCGCACAGCCGGTACAAATATAGGAGGGGTATACCTATGACAACGAAGCTATTGGCAGCTAACCTTTCTGATATTGATATGAAAGGCTCACGCAGAATTAAAATAAAAGATATCGATATTGCGATGTTCCGCCTATCAGACGGAAGTGTACTCGCCGTAGAAAACAGCTGCCCTCATAAAGGCGGTTTGCTATCTGAGGGTATGGTATGTGGTTCAACCATCCATTGTCCGCTTCATGATTGGAAGATTGATCTAAGGAGCGGCAGTGTGCTAGAGCCGGATAACGGTTGCATTAGAACCTTTGAAACAGAAATCGACCACATAAGCGGCTCTATTTATATAAAGATATAAGGTGGAGTGGTGTATGTCGTATGTAAAGCCTACCGAAGTACTGGATGCTATGATTGATGCCGGAACAACAAAGGCAAACCTAAGCGCCTTACAAATGGTCGTTCGCGGTTTTCTCGCGGGAGCGATTCTTTCCTTTGCAACAACACTTGCCTTCACGGCTGTTACCCAGACCACTGTCGGACTCACTGGTGCAATTATTTTCCCAGTCGGCTTTGTCATTATCGTTTTATTAGGTCTTGAGCTCGTAACTGGCACGTTTGCACTCATTCCATTATCGATCCTTGAACGTAAAACAACGATCTCCCGCATGATAGCTAATTATGGTTGGGTTATCTTAGGCCATTTAATCGGTTGTGGATTATACGCTATCCTCTATGGGATGACTATAACGAAGATGGACACTGATATCAGCAACCCGTTAGCACAAATGCTTATTCAGCTTAGCGAGACAAAAACTCTTGGCTACCAGAAGATGGGCTTTGACGGTATCATTCTTGTAACCATTAAGGCTGTGCTATGCAATTGGATGGTGACACTTGGCGTAGTCATGGCGATGACATCTAAATCTACTGGAGGAAAAATACTTGCAATGTGGCTGCCTATATTAACCTTTTTTGCACAAGGCTTCGAGCATGCGGTCGTCAATATGTTTGTGATCCCAGCAGGCATGATGCTTGGTGCTGACGTATCGATGGCAGACTGGTGGCTTTGGAATCAAATTCCGGTATTGGTCGGCAACTTTATAGGCGGTGCTGTGTTTACTGGTATTCTTCTATATCTTTCTCATCGAAAAAAAAGCTCTGCTGCAGTAACGAAGCGTCATACGGAATCATCAGAAATAGAGGTTGCGGCCGCTTCGGAAAGAAGCATCAAATGAAGAAAACTACAAATGGAATCGTCTATATTGTCGGAGCAGGCCCTGGTGATCCCGAGCTTATTACTGTCAAAGCAACGCGCCGTATACAGATAGCCGATATTATATTGTACGATCGGCTTGTAAATGAAAAATTACTTGAATACGCACATCCTGATGCAGAACTAATCTTTTGCGGCAAATCGCCTGGCATTCATGCGATGCCACAGCATCTCATTAACGAGAAACTAATCGAATACGCATTGGAAGGTAAAAGGGTCGTCCGCCTAAAAGGCGGAGATCCGTTTGTTTTCGGACGAGGCGGTGAAGAAGCGTTGGAGCTTGCAGTAAGGGGAATTCATTACGAGATCATTCCAGGAATTACATCTGCTATCGGCGCTGCCGCTGCTGCTGGTATACCGGTCACCCATCGCGATTATGCAGCTTCCTTCGCTTGTGTGACCGGCAGTCGATGCCACGGCGACAAATCACCAATCCGCTGGGATTTACTTGCTCATAGCGTCGATACACTTGCCATTTATATGGGCGTAAGCCAGTTGCCATTCATTAGAGAAGAATTGCTGAAACATGGAAAATCAGCTAAAACCCCGGTGGCAATTATCGAACGAGGCACGCTCGCTAACCAGCGTACAATTATTGGAACACTCGCGGATATTCATACAATCGCTTTATCTATGAAATTGATTAACCCAGCTCTAATTATTATCGGTGAGGTCGTCCATGTCAGGGAACGCCTTCTTTACGCAGAGCAACAGGCGGTTGCTTTCATTGGATAAGTAATCATTAAGCTTAATAACAGTTTTTGCGACTACACTCTACAAAAAGAGGCAAATATCGCAGATTATAACATAGGACCAACCTAATGCCTTAAGATGATTATTACAATTAATGGTTTTTTCACACTATGCTACACTTGTCAGTGGGTCTTTTTAGGAGCATCCTATTATTGTGTTGTACAAAAGTAATTAGCTTCTCAATTCACAAAATGTGATGTCATTCGGAATAAAAAATTATGGAGTAAATCACTGGCCAGAACATAATATCTTGAAATCATTTGTATAGTTTTGATAATCCCCTTGACACCCAAAATAGCCTAATGTCATCATGAGGGAAAGAGTGAACTTGTCTCCAACGTCTTATCCTAACCGTTCGTATTATGAGATCAACCAGTTCTTTCTGGTTGATCCATTTTTCATTTGCATAGAGGATTAATTGCGTATGTGAACAAGTTCCTAAACTGGATTTTCGTATTATTAGTGAAGGAAGAGAGCTTTGATGCAATTCTCAAAAGCATGTCGCCTTATGATCGAATGTAGCCTACGTCTTTTCTATCAATCTATATTCTTGTTAGATCCTCTTGTGTATAGGATTTTACTGTATTCATAAATTCATTCCGATAGGGTTCTGAAAAGTTGAGTTCCTCTTTGAGCGTTGTAAAAGTACGAGCTTCATAAGGGGATTCATAAGCGGTTAGACATTCTTCATTCAACAAAGCAAGATGGTAATAATGTTCACTATCCAGGACATGGCGGATCATCTCTTTTATGTTCATTGCTTATGAATCCGGTCTCCAGTTCAAAAACTCATGCGGAATGCTTCCCCAAATAATCATGCTTCTGCGTCGAATCTCATTTAAATTCTGAATTATGGCTTCTATAGCGTTCATAGCTGCTGAATAGGTTTTGAGAAATCACAAAAAGAAATGGCAAGTCACCTTTAAATTATGAAGTTGGTAATACGGAACCTGATCAGAAAACTGTAAATTTCGTTAATCTTTCTTGAATCTACGCACCCATTAGCCATATGGAACAATTTCAAAAACAGTACCTTGATTAAAATCAGCCACTTTCATAGATCCAAATACTCCTAAATATAGTTTGGTTTGATTCAGATTCGTTCCCAAACTAACATAATAAGCAGATTGAGATCCAAAATTATAATCGGTTTCAATAACACTAAAATCATTTTGCTTACAATCTGTTCTTACCCTTGTAAAAGCTAAAACCCCTCTAATCGGAGGCCCAGATTGTTCTTTCCTTGCTAGATCGGTAAACAGGACGCTTCCCATTAACTCGGGGATTTCATTTCCCATATATGGCTGGACTCCAGTAAGAGCAGTTCCTCCAAACTTATCGGGTCTAGTATCTTTATGAAAATAACTGATTAAAGGTTGAAGACGCCTCGCTGAAGTTTCTACCGTTTCATTGTAATAAGCAATTGTTTTCTCTTCCAAAGTCTGATTTTCAGGGCAGCCCTTTATAAACGAAGTAGGAAAAGCACCTTCCCACCCTCGCCAGCCAAAGTTAATCAAACCTTCTTGGTCAGGTTCTGAATTCATTAAAAAAGAATGAGTAAGCTGAGTAACCGGTATTGGTTTGTAATGAACGAATGAAAATATTGACTCCACCAAATCCTGTCCGACATTTCCTACATATTTGATATACTGACTATAATGTTTTTGAAATGAAATGCCTGGTATATTGCGAACCCCTTTGGCAATTACCGTAAGCGTTTCCTGAATTGATACGGGAAGTTCATTAAAACGTGTGACTACTGGCGAATTATAGATAAATGTATTCTTGACTATATCAATTTCAATTATTTTTCCGAAAATTTCCATTATGTCCTGACTTAAATTAAATGGGTCATATCCTGATCCGCCATCCCCTGTTGTAAAAACAAGCTTTCCTGTTTCAGGTGAAAAATTCAAGCTATTGACACCATTATGATTTAAAAATGGTCTTCTTAAGTTAAGTAATGTCCGTCGTTTTTGGGATTGACCATTCGACTGTAAAATCCATTCTTCTACTGTATCAATATGATCATATTGCGCTTCTCTATTTATCCACTTTAAGTTTAAGGTACTGGGATCACACGGGGTAGGCTTAAAAGATTCAGGAGCACCTGGAAGAGCACCTGGACCTTGCGTTCCAGCTACTGAATAATGAAGATAAAACAGACCGTTATAATAAAATTCGGGATGAAATGCTAGCCCTAGTAATCCCCGCTCATCATATCCACCACTAGATCCACCTAGCTTTATGATTCGCGAGCGAATATCTAAAAAAGTCCTTATATCTCCGTTTCCTACGCAAAAGATCTCTCCTACCTGGGTTGCAATAAATAATCTTTCAATAGAGTCACCTGGGAGTATAGTTGTTTTCAAAACGGTGGGCATATTTAGCCTACTAACAATGGGCCGTAAACTAACCTTTACTTTAGCCAAATCACTCTACTCCCCTTCTAGTTGTTTCCTTTTATCCCTTACACGGATTTTCTTAGTTTCGCTATTAACCGGAGGCTGATTTCCGTCCACATTCCGCTATAAAGCAGACTAAAAAGAAATACATATACGGTTATGTCAATTCGAAAGCTCGTGGCGACCGACGGTCCTAGCAAAGGAAAGCGGAAGGCATATAACACAAGTGTAATTCCAGCCCATAATGCACTTGCAGAAATAAAGATAACCTGAATACGATTTTTGGAGAGAGCAATGAAGATGCCGAGTGCCATCCCAAGCAATCCCGTTGTAAAAGGAAAGACGATTAACTCGCTTGGTTGAATGAGGAACAATAACAAGTTGCTCAATGCATAGGCAGTAAGTCCCGAGCGAAATGAAATGAGGGTCGCGAAAACAATCGGGGCGGTAGAAAGTGGGCTGATCAAGTATCCCACTCCTGGTAAAAAACCTCCCGCAGATTGGAATAATGCGGTTAGGGCACTTAAAAAGGCTATGGTCACTATTAATTTGGTTTGATTTGCGCCAACACTGACTAATGGTGACCCGTACTCTATTTGCGGCAGCGGTTGAGTCCAATATTTTATAAATGGTCCATGCATTATTCAAAGGCCCTCCTTATTTTGGCCATTCGGAGTATAGAGGAACAAACGCAAGCAGAAGGGCCAGGAGCAGCACGATAAAATCGTGCTTGCCTAACTTCAATTGATAAAAAGCGGTTCGGTCGCATCCGGGGTAATAACAGCGGGACTCCATAGCCTCCGACAACCGTTCGGCTCGTCTGAAGATTATGAAAAGTAAGGGGGTCAAAAGTAAAAGCATATCTTTGCCCCTAGCCAGTAAATTCCATCTACCGGGTTGCGGTCCGCGGGCATTCTGTGCTTGCATGATTCGCATAAGATCCTCCAAGAGAAGCGGAAGATAGATAACAGCTATGGTGAACATAAACACAAACGATTCTGTCTTAACTCCCAGGCGTCGCAAAGGAGACAATAACTTTTGCAGCCCCTCCATTTGTTTTTCCGGCGGCGTAGTAGATAACATCAGCGTCATCAACAGAAAAAAAGAAAGCATCTTCAACGTCAGCAGCGCGGCTGCTTCTATTCCATGTAACCGGAATTGAAAGTAATTCAATATCAACAGGACGATGACAAGCCCTTGAATATTTTTCCATACTGTAAGAAGGTGAAGCTTGGAAAGCAAAAACAACAATAAGGCGATAAACGTATGGATCAAGCTCGTTGTTAAAGAATGGGAAGATGCAAGATTTATTGAATAACTAACAACAAACCCGTATTTAGAACGGGGATCAAGCCTGTGCAGTAAGGAATTGCCGGGTACATATTGGAGGGCGGATAAAGGGCCTAAGCTGTTCATTGTCCACCACCTATGTACACATGAGTCGGTCGGTTATGAAGGTGAGAAGCTTGTTTTCTTGAATAAGTTCCGGATCGATTTTCCCTCGGAAAAAGGATTCAAGCTCCTCTTTTAAACGTAGTAACGGTATTGAAGATAAAGGAATATCGGGGTCCTCAAGAGCACGCCGAATTTCGGTTATTTTCAAATCATAGATCAATTGTCCGTGATTTAAAATGACCAGACGGTCTGCATGTTCTAAAGCATCCTGAAGATTATGTGTAATGAAGATTATGGTCATAAGGCGTGTTCGTTGAAGTAAGGTCAGCAAAGCTAGAAACTTCACACGGGTCAATGGATCCAGTCCTACCGTCGGCTCATCTAATATAAGGATCTTTGGCTCTAGGATCAAGGCCCCTGCCAATACAACACGTTTCTTTTCTCCGCCGCTAAGCTGAAAAGGGAAGCGATCCTTATATAGTTCAAAGCTTAAGCCCACATTTTCCATCGCTTCTTTCACTTTTACCGTTATTTCTTGATCATTATAGTTCATCCTGCGAAGCCCATAGCGAATATCCCGAAATACCGTTTCTTCAATTAACTGATGGTCCGGGTATTGGGATACGTAAGTGACTTTGTTCAAGAAATCGGAACGGCTATTTCTGTTGTTCGTCGGGATATGATCCACATTTACGGTTCCCGTATCCGGATGTATTAAACCAGCAGCCAGTTGCCCCAAAGTGGATTTGCCTGACCCGGAAGGTCCCATGACTGCGACAAATTGTCCATCCGGTAAAGAAAAGGTTATATCGTTCACCGCTTTATGCGCCATAGGTGATTTTTTGGCATGCGCATAGCTTACTTTGCTGAAATTGATTCCCATATGGATTTGGCCAATTCCTTTTCTGATCCACAGTATACGGGCAGATCCATACCTTTACTGCGAAGCGCTTTATTGAAACGAACCAGAAACGGCGGAAGTGTCTGAGCCTCTTCGAGAATAAAGGATTGCTTCATTAAAGTGAGGACGTCTCCATCAAAAGTAAGACGTCCATGATTTAGTACCAGGACGCGATCCGCCCTCAAGATGTCTTCCGGATCATGCGTTACCTGGATGATGGTGAATCCCATTCGATGAAGGTCGGACATAACGTCATGCAATTTACCGGCATTTTGCGGATCTAACATGGATGCAGCTTCATCGAAAATGATAACTTGTGGATGCATGACGAGTATGCCTGCGATCGTAACCAATTGCTTTTGCCCGCCGGACAAGGTCCGAACGGACCGGTTCCGCAGCTCTACCAATTGCAGCAATCTCAGTATCCGATCTACTCTTGAAATCATCTCATCTCGCGTGAATCTTAAGTTTTGCAAACCAAACGCGATATCCTCTTCGACAGTACTGCCGACCATCTGTTCTTCAGGGTTTTGGAAAACAACTCCAACCAGCTGACGGATCTTTTGAACATTACCCGGACCGATATTTTCACCGAAAACAAGCACCTTTCCCAGACTTGGTTTCAATAAGCCATTCATTAACTTGACCAAGGTCGATTTTCCCGAACCGTTTCCTCCCACGATGGATACCCATTCACCCGGATTAATGCTGAATTTGAAATCCTTTACTATCCAGTTGCCGTGATCCAAATAGCGGAACGAAACGTCGTCAAATACGACGGATGGCGATTTGGCGGAATCGTTCATCCCGTTACCCCATTCCCGTCTCGTTACCTTCCCCCGCTTTTATAGTGAAAGCGTCGGGCCAGTAACCCTATTTATCGTTTTACAACTCGCCAAGCTATCAATTGGTTTGAAATTCCAGATTGTTTATTCATTTTTCATCATATGAACAAATGGTTGTACCTTATGTTAAACTGTGTGAATCAAACTATAACTTTTCTGCCTACGAGTGTGTGAGTAAAACGGTGAATTTTATTGAAGTTCAATTGACGATTACTTAGAAGTAGATACATATAACGGATGAGCAATTGTAGTTCCGAAAATGAGTATGTCAGGAATTGGGTATCTCGCGTATATCACTGATCCAAGTGGTATGGAAAAAGATAAAAAATTGGGCTCAAAAGGGTCCCCTTGAATTTTGCTTTATTAATGATAATGTGAATCTGGATGGATCGCCCGATTCCTAGAATCGCTTGAGGATGAAGGATATGAAAGAGATGACAATTCAATGTAAGCTAACTGGAGATACATCGTCACGAAATGGCGAATTGGGTTTTCAGCCTTGCAGCATTTTGCTCAAGTCCATATAAAACGCGTACCACCAATGACCGTCCGGATCAGCAAAACCGCAGCAGTACATCCAGTCACCCAGTAACCATAGATGATATTCTTTACCTGGTTATAGTAGCTCCTAAAAAGATACTAAATTTACTTGGAATCAACGTCTTGAATAAAAAGTTGATTTCTATGATAATTTTGCTACTTAACAAAATCTTCAGAATGTGCCACATAATTCTCCTTAACTTTCGACTTTATTATGGACCTTGAAGTAAAAAATCCTGTGCCACTGTGCTCGATAAGATATAATTAAGGGCATAGAACACTTAAAATGCGAAAAAAAGCAGCAGCTTACTAGGATGATAGATTCGTCCTAATCTGCCGCTGCTTCCCCATACTTCTTTTAAAGACTTACGTCAGTTTATGTTATCAAACCCGTACACGGGAAAGATTCAGAACCTGAGTATATGGGTCTAAAAAAGGATTCAATTCAACAAGTAATCGTTATGTTGATTCATTAAATTTAACCCTTTCAATTAGGGCAGTAGGTGAAGGCCAGGGGGGATACAACACTCCCCGCTATACGTCCTTGTGACGCAATAGCTAGTGTAAATGAACCGGGACTTATCCCGAAGTGGATTCTATGCATACTTGAAGCGACTGAACACAGATAAGAATAAGCAGGATCGCTTACCAAACCAGTCATCACAATGACAAGCAACTTGTTCTACAGACGTTCTCTAAGGTCTTTGAGAAGGAAAATGACGTGACTGGGCTGATCTTTCACAGCGATCAGAGCCAGTACACATCCTACGGTTACCATGACATACTACCAAAGGTTGGCGCCCAAATCAGCATGTCCAAGCGGGGCAATTTTTACGACAATGCCTCAAGGGAGAGCTTCTAGTCGCATTTGAAGACAGTAGCGCTCTACCCTTATGATATACGATCAGTAGAAGAACAAAGCTGAATTGAAGAATATATACACTTTTACAACAATAAGCGTCGGCAAAGAAAACTAAACAATTTGGCTCCGATTCTGTCCACTATATGGAATCTTGACCAGCATCATCGGTTTTCCATATGTGTTTTTCCGATGTAGGCACTTCACTTACTGTGAAGGTTCTTTAGCATGCCTAATTTTAGTATACTGCCTTCGCCAAATAAATTTAAGAGAAAAATGTAAACTTCAATCCCATACCTTTGGCCGTTTTAATCCGGCTACTCTTAAATAATCTAAAAGTTGGCCTGAATGGACTGCTTCATGGTATGCAATTCTTAAAAGCATGTCGCCTAATGATCGAATGTAGCCTACGTCTTTTCTATCAATCTGGATTCTTGTTAAATCCTCTTGTGTATAGGATTTTACTGTATTCATAAATTCATTCCGATAGGTTTCTGAAAAGATGAGTTCCTCTTTGAGCGTTGTAAAAGTACGAGCCTCATAAGGGGATTCATAAGCGGTTAGACTTCCTTCATTCAACAAGGCAAGATGGTAATAATGTTCACTATCCAGGACATGGCGAATCATCTCTTTTATGCTCATTGCTTCTGAATCAGGCCTCCAGTCCAAAAACTCATGCGGAATACTTCCCCAAATAATCATGCTTCTGCGTCGAATCTCATTTAAATTCTGAATTATGGCTTCTATAGCGTTCATAGCTGCTTCCTTTCGACTTCAATTTATTGTACATTATATCAGAACTTACGTTCGTAATACAGCTAAAAAATAGATATTACAAGTAACCAGGATAAATAAGAGTTATCGCCCCCTCGCCTCCATATCCACCATGGAAAACTCCGATCTCATGAAGTCGTTTTTTTTGATTATAATCGTGGTTCAAATTGGGGTTGGCTTGGTCTTTTAGGTCTTCTTGGACTAGCAGGTATGAGAAGCCGAGCAACTGATCGTGACCGTGATCGAGCATAAATACTTTCCCCCTTTGTTAGTCAAAGGGGTTTTCTTTTTATTTTACATTCGAGGTTTAGCAAGATATGGGCTTAGTTTTGTTGTAATTTACGAATGAATTAGACTTGACATTCATTAACGGAACAGGTCGTTAGCGATTGTGTTTTGGGTTTAGGCATTTGCGGTAGAATTAGCAATACCCATCTCTATCGGTCTCAAAAACTTATCACATTTTCTTCATATTTATTGTTATTTGATAAAACTTTCCATAAAATGAAACTCCAATATGACTTCGGCTTAAGTAAGATTTACGAGCTTGTAATTAACTCCAACCCCTGCTACGCATTTCTACTTGAAGGAAATTCTTTAATCCAGAATAAACTCATCGTTGCCCATGTGCTCGCTCACTGTGACTTTTTCAAAAACAATGCTCGCTTTAGTGTTACCAATCGCAATATGGTTGAGAGCATGTCTGCTACAGCGGATCGCATTCATCAATATGAAATGGATCATGGAACAGAAGCAGTCGAAAAGTTTATCGATGCAATACTCGCCATTCAAGAGCATGTCGATCCGACGCTAATAAAGCCCTATCAATTAGATAAGAAACGTTATATCGAAATGGTGCAAAAGGACAGTGAGCGCTCGGAGTGGAATATCCCTTCCTCCTCTTATGATGACTTGTGGAATCTAGACCCGGATCGAACAGCTGCCGCCGCATCAGCCGCTCAATCACAGGCCGCTGACGCCAAACGTTTTCCGCCACGGCCAGAAAAAGATCTCGTATGGTTCATTGAGGAGTACTCCCCTACTCTGGAGGATTGGCAGCGCGACATTCTATCTATGCTTCGCGATGAGATGCTCTATTTCTGGCCGCAAATCGAGACCAAGATTATGAACGAAGGCTGGGCCTCCTACTGGCATCAGCGAATTATTCGCGAGCTTGATTTGACTAGCGATGAAACGATTGAGTTCGCTAAGCTAAACTCCTCTGTCGTGCAGCCATCCCGGCATACCTTGAATCCCTATTATTTAGGTTTAAAAATATTCGAGGATATCGAGCGTCGATTCGATAACCCAACGAAGGAAGAACAAGCACGCTTCGGACGCGTCCCTGGCAAGGGCAGGGAAAAAATGTTCGAGGTACGCGAGCTCGATTCCGATATTTCATTCATCCGCAACTACCTGACGAAGGATCTGGTTAATGATCTTGATCTATACATTTTCGAGAAAAAAGGTCCTGAATGGAAAATTACCGATAAGTCGTGGGAGAAAATTCGCGATCAGCTTGTTTATTCAAAAGTGAACGGTGGGTTTCCTAGCTTGATGGTCAAGGATGGAGATTTTAATCGTGTGGGTGAGCTTTATTTAATCCACGAGTATGAGGGTATGGAATTGGATCTGAAGTATGTGGAGCGTACACTGCCTCATGTCGTTCAGCTTTGGGGCAAAAATGTGCACCTGGAGACATTTGTTGAAGATAAAAAGATCGTGTTCAGCTGTGATGGGAAGAAGACGAGTCGGAAGTTTGTTTAATTTACACGGATATTGTTTCTCAACTCAGCATTAAAGAGCTATCATGCATAGTGTTGAGACAAAAAACCCGATCTTCTCGATCGGGTTTTCTATTTTTTGGACAGAGGGGGCGAAGGGAATGGATACCTCTTATATACAGAATATTTCCTCCATCATATGCAAGTACAAAAATAAGCTATAGTTACCCGTTAGTTGAGAAAAGGCAACTGATCGCCCGACTACCTTTCCATCTGATATTCAAGCTATAAAACATGGTCGGGTGACACAAATCTATTTAAGCTAAACTAAAAATAAAATGTATGAACAACCTTAAATTCAAGATTGGAATATTAGATGCTATGCCAATAGAAAGTATAATGTGAATGCTGATGAAAGCCTAAGGACTTATAAAAAGAATTATCAGAAATAACGTATGCTTTCTTAGCACCTAAGGAACAGCTTCTTTTTAAGGCTTCTAAAACCACCGCTTTACCAAGTCCTTTATGCCGGTACTCTGGAATCGTACATACAGGTTCAACATAAGCATAATCAGTTTTCTGACTATACCATAAGCCGCAGTATGCAATATATTCCCCGTCTTCATTTTCTGCAACAATATGTAGAAATGAATTCAAATTCGTTGCTGACAGCATTTTTTTTTGCTTATGAATAGTTATTTCATCAACAGGCACATGTCCTTCATGGTCAAATGCCTTCCATAGTAATTTCTGATGCTTATATAGATCATTTTTTATATTGAGATTTTTCACTGTTATGCCTTTAGGAGTTATGTAATCAAGGCTAACATTCTCAAGTTCAAGTTCAAGTACATTTTCAGATTGATCATTCTTCACAAATTTCCTTCTACGTAATAAGTCTAGAGTATGAGTATCCGTATCATTCGCCGCAATCCCAAGGCCATCTTCATTACTAAAAGTAGCAATGGCATATTCTAATATTTCTTTTTCTAATTCTACAAACCCTTGCTTTGTTGCAACGAAGGCCTCGCCGAAATAATGGTCATAGATTGCTATACCTACTAACTCATCATTACAATACCACAAGCCAATCTTATCCATTAAGTCACTATTAAAGTCAGGATGAAAAAACATCCATTCCCACCTTGCCCAATTCCAATTTATATGTTTACGGTCATCCTTTGATAATTCAATCAGAAATTCACAAACTTTATCATAATAAGAATTATCGAAATTTCTAAAAACAATTTTCATTTCAATCCCCCATTAAATATTTTTATGTCACAAAAAAATGCTAGTGTATTTCAAAAACTTTAAATAGATTTACTTCTGTATGACACGCAACTTCAACTTACCACATAAAAGTACTATTACTTAAGGTAAATGACAAGTATAACTAACCTGCCCGTTATCTTAATGAAGAGCTACTACATGGCAGCCCTTTCGATGTTCAACTATCGTTTCCAATTAGTTTAAAATTGGAGCTACTATATAATAGTCACTCATAGGATCTTCCGGCAGAGAGGATAATTGCGAAAGTACTCCAATCTGGTTCAAGACTAGCCCCTGTATCCTCAAGCCAAGCCTTCATCCCCTCTAAAAATGATTCCAAATTCGGGTTTTCCCACTCATTTTTATTAGTATCCAAATCACTCTTTAAGGAAGCTACAAAGTGAAGAATATCCTCTTTTGTTTTTACCTCATAAAGCTCATTGTTCTGTATCACCTCAGGAAAGATACTTAGCTAAACTATTTTGTTATTTAATTTTAGCACATATTGGAACTATACTGCCCGTTAGCGCAACGAAGCTGCCAATCCAGATTGAGGTCGAAGTCATTGCAGTTAAACGGACATTTTATGAGCCAACACAATGGCATTAACCGCTGATACAGTATCCTTGGCTACCAGCTGTTCTTCCAGCTTAAAATGAAGTTGTAAGGTAGAGACTGGTGGATTTTTAGTAGAAATCATGAGCCCAACCTCATGAGATGAAAGCACTTTCGCTTGAATGATTTGCAGCCAGGGGATAAGA